>JAIKYM010000012.1 GCA_024683115.1 Bacilli bacterium | reverse complement strand
TCTTATTCTTAATACTAGGTGCTGGTATAGTAGTATTAATTTATACTAAGAAGAAAAAGACTATTAAACTAGACACTAAGATTAAGAAATTAGATAAGTTAAAATATATGGATGTATTAACCTCATTAAAGAATAGAAATTATTACTATGATAGATTATCTTCATGGAATAAAAATAAGATATATCCTCAAGCATGTGTAGTACTTGATATTAATAATATTAAATCATTAAATGATAGATTAGGACATGAAGAAGGAGATAAACAAATTTGCGCAGTTGCTAATGAATTAATTAAGACTCAAATTGATAATACAGAAATCATGAGAACTGATGGAAATGAATTCTTAGTATATATGGTAGGTTATTCAGAAAAACAAGTTATTTCTTATATTAAAAAATTAGTTAAAGGTTTTAAGAAGTTACCTCATAACAATGGAGTAGCTATAGGATTCTCAATTATTGAAGATGATACAATACTAGTTGAAGATGCATACAATGAAGCTTTAATCAAGATGCGTGAAAATAAGGAAAGAACTTATGAAGAATTCGACGAAGAGTAGTAAAATCGGTCAATTCAAAAGATATTTTAATAAGATTATAACAATAATAAAAATGCCAGAGATGGGAGTATTACCCGGTCAACTGGCATTTTATATGTTATTATCATTAGTACCTTTGATACTACTTGCTTGTTATGTAGCTTTTATATTTGACCTAGACTATAACAAAATTGTATTTATGATTGATCAATTTGTTCCTGGTGGTATTAACAGCATTGTTCCATCTCTATCTATTGGTACATTATCAGTACCAATTATTATACTATATGGATGGATGTTATACATTGCTTCAAATGGATGCAATACCGTTATATTGATATCTAATGATATATATGGAATAAGACAATCTAAATGGATTAGACGTAGAATTAAAGCTTTATTTATGACATTTATGATAGTAATATTTGTTATTGGATTATTGCTATTAAATGCTTATCAAGGTAGATTTGAAAATTGGATAAATACATTAGCAAATGGACCTATGATATTAAAATATATTAAATGGTTAGAATATCCTCTTATGTTTATGATTCTAGCTTTATTCTTAAAGGCATTTTATAATTTTGCTCCAGATAGAATGAGAAAGAAAACAAACATAAATGTAGGTACAGTATTTACTTCATGTGCTTGGATATTAATAACTACAGTTTATAAAATAATAGCTACTCATATGTTTAGCTATGAAATGATTTATGGTGGTTTAGCTAAGGTTGCTTTACTTATGGTTTGGTTATATTTTATTTCCTTCTCATTTGTTATTGGTTTAGCTTTAAACTATGGTGATGAATTAGAAGAAAACAAATAAGATAGAAGGTTTATTATGAATAAAATAATAAAAGTTATTACTTGTTTTATTATCTTATTAACTATTACTACTGGATGTACAAAGACATCTAAATATAATTATGATTCACCATCTGGTGAAAAGATAATAGTAAGTTTTAAGAATAAATATAATTTAGATATTACTGAATCAAATCCTTTTGAAATTAAAAATGGAGATGATTTAATAGCTACAGGTACATTTATTACAGCATATGGTTATGATTACTTATATAAATCACTTGATACTGATACATTAGTTGAAGGTAAACAAGAAGGAACAAAAGATGGTAATAGCTATGTATTCTATAGATTTGCTAAAACAGAGTATAAATATCTAATAAGAATTAAAGATACTGATACAGCTGTTACATTAACTTCTAAGAAATCAAAAGATCAAATAGAAGAGTTATTTAAAGAATTATCTTTTTCTAAAGAAAAATAAAAGGAATTATGCGAATAATTCCTTTTTATATTTAATATCTTTATCACTGATGATTATGCATAAGTCATCTTCATCATAGAAAGCATCTTCATATTTATTAATAAGTATTCCATCTTTTTGAACTCGTTTTTTAGGGATATCAAATAGTTGTGTCTTACCATTTGTAAAATGAATAGCTATATTTATTATATCTTGCTTATTTAATAATCTTTCGATTACTGTATAAGCATCCTTAGATTTATCATTAATTATTTTAATCATAAAATAGTTAGCTATTAGATGATTATTACTAACTCCATATGATACTTCATCACCATCTTCATTTATATTTGCGATATAAAAATTCTTGAAATTTGATGGCATGATGGAAATTAAGTCTTGGTTATTTGTTGAAAATTCTATGCTGTGTATAAACTCGTTTACCATTCTTTTATCACCATCTTCATTATAACATTTATCAAGTTTTTGTTAAATAAAAATAGTGCAATTTTTTGTGATATTTTTTGCATTTTTATTAAAAATTTGATATTATTTATTTGTACTAAAAAAAGCACTAAATATGCAGTTTTTAGTTGATATTTTAAAAATATATGATATAATTTATTAGTAGTTCGAAGTAAACCGCGCTCATAGCGCAATTGGATAGAGCGTTTGGCTACGGACCAAAAGGTTGGGGGTTCGACTCCCTCTGGGCGCACCATATTTATTTTGAACAAGGTAATTTATATCGGGAAGTAGCACAGCTTGGTAGTGCACTAGTTTTGGGAACTAGGGGTCGCAGGTTCAAATCCTGTCTTCCCGACCATTTGTAGTAGAAAGTTGGAGTAATTCAACTTTTTTTATTTGACTTATTATATATAGTATTTATAATAGATAATGTTTTTAGAAAAAGTGATTTTATGGAAGATTTATTAAATTATATAATGGCTATATGTAGTTATGAAAAAACTGACTATGAAAAGTTAATTTGGTTATTAGTTAATGATAAAGAACTAGATGCATATGTTCAAGAGATTAAGTTTAAAAAACTAGGAGCATTAGGTATGTATATTCCAAATGATAAATTGTTAAAGTTTAATATGAATAAAAATATTAGAAGATCATATCTTAGTTATTATGGAATATCTGATTATTATTCAATTGAATATCAAAGACTAGCTACAATTAATCTTTTATTATCTGTATTACATGAATTATATCATGTAGAACAGGCTAAGATGGCTGATGATTCAAGTGATGACTCATTACATAAAGTAGTAAGAGAAGGAATGGAATTAGGCAGAAGGTCTCCTAAAAAATTGAAATTAAGTGAAAGAATGTTATATAGATTCCATTATCACAAAGTATTAACTGAAAGAAGTGCAGAAATAATATCTACGGCAGAATTATTAGAATATCGTTTATATGGATTATTTACTCCAGCTGAATTACGATATCTAAAAGATCAATTAATTGGATTAGTTAATCGAGGATATAAAAATGGTACATGTCCATGTGAAAAGTATTATTCATTAAGAAATAAAAAAGATGAATATAATAAACTTGATTTTAATGATAAGGATTATGATTTATTAACTCGTTTAGCTTGGGGATTTCCGGTTGATGATAAAATTTTAAAAGATGATAATTTGGCTTTAAAACTAGTTAAATAATTATTATAATATATATTAGAAAGAAGGATTATTAATGATACTTATTACTACTGATAATATTCCAGGTAAGGAGATTACTGAAGTACTTGGAATTGTTAAAGGTCAAGTTGTTCAATCTAAACATATAGGAAGAGATTTCATGGCAGGTTTAAAAACTATAGTTGGTGGAGAAATATCTGGATATACTGAGATGTTAGATGAAGCTAGAAAGATTGCTACACAAAGAATGATTGATGAAGCTAATAGCATGGGTGCTGATGCAATTATTGGAGTAAGATTTGGATCTTCTTCAGTAATGGAAGGTGCATCTGAAATGTTAGCATATGGTACAGCTGTAAAAATAAAATAGATTATATAATCTATTTTTTTAATCGGAGTTAATATGAAAAAGAAGTATTATTTATTTGAAATGAATTCTTTATTACTAAATATTATATCTTTAGTTTTATTCTTTGTTATGTGGTTTATATCGATGGCCATAGTAGGTAGTATAAGTTTTGATAATAAAACATTAGGATATGTTATGTTACTATTATTACCATATTTTTCTTTTCATGAAGTATTACATAGTATTGGTTATGTATTACATGGTGCAAACTTTAAAAATATAACATATGGTGCACATATAGAAAAAGGGATACTATGTTGTTTATGTAAGCAAAGAGTATCAAAAAAATGTATTTTAATATCTTTATTA
>JAIKYM010000157.1 GCA_024683115.1 Bacilli bacterium | reverse complement strand
TAATTCATAATATAAATTATTGTAGAAAGTATTATAGTTAATATTTCTACTATCTAAATTAGTCCATACATCACTATCACTTTTATTAATTTTATTCTTCTTAAGTTTTATAGGTAATAATACAAATAAATTATCTAACATATAGAATATTAGGAATAAAGCTAAACCTACACCTAATCCTATGCCTCCAGCCTTAAAAATATCATAAATATTAAATGTTCTACCATGGGTCATAAAATACCAAGTAGATACACCGATAGATGCTAATAAACTAATAATTAAAGACATAACTACATATTTATTATTATGAATAGCTAAATCATATGCTCCTTTAGAACCTCTATTTTTATGTCTATAATCTAGGTTAAAATATGATCCACAGTAAGGACAGTATTCAATTTCTTCACTTACTGTTGTAATCATACGACAGTTTGGACAATCAAAGTCTGTTCCTATCTTATGACTGTTAATAAATGCATATTCTATTCTAGGATCAAATCCATAGATTTTCTTTACTAGTTTAGTATTAACATAGTAATCTTTTTCAACTCTTATTCCATGATCTAGATTATCATTTTTACTATTATCTGTATTCTTTTCATAAAGATGATCTCCATCAGAATAAATAGTTTTAATTCTTATATTATTATCATTCAGCTTCTTTTCATGATTTTTTTCACTTATTAAACTCATATCATTCACCTAATTATTATTGTTATTATTATTGTTGTTATTGTTATTATTGTTATTATTATTTGAAGAACCACCTGATGATCTACTTGAATATGAAGAAGATGATGACCCTCTTGATGAATAAGATGAACGAACATAATGTGTTAAGATGTGTTCACCTGCATCATCTATATCAATACCATCAAAAGCTACTCCACCTATTGCCTTTAATAATAGAACTATACCTATTTGTTTAAATAGTTTTCCATCTGATTCATATAAACTTATATTTACATCACCAGCATGTAGTTTTCTATTTTTATCAGCTGCTAAGAATTCATATATTTCATTTAAATCATCATGAGTAATCTTATAATAATTTGCTAAATTATATACACTCTTTCTTAGTTTTAACTCTCTAAATGTTTTAGGTTTATCTGATATCATTTTTATTCCTCCTCTAAAATATAGAACTCTATATTTTGAAATGGTAAATTAATAGCTTGTATATGATAGTATGCATTATTCTTTTGCTTAGTATAATGATAATCTCTTAAGGCACTTGTTGTAAAGAACAAGTTATTAGGATTATTTTTATCTAAATCATATAAATATAACTTCAATACATCGGATATATCAACTACGTAATAACCTTTTTTATCTGATTTATTTTTCTTAATTACACCTTCATATATTTGATGAGTCATGACATGTCTTTGTTTAGTTCTTCCTTCATCACCATATTTGATTAGATCACCTGATAATAACATCATATATAAAGAATTGTTTTGTGGATAATCACATTCTTTTTCAAATGCATCATTCTTAATATATAGTTTTATAGATGAATCTTTAGATATATAAACTATATCTCTAATACTTTTTAATACTTGTGATGATAAATTATATTCATAACCATCTACATTAAGGATAAATACTTTATCACTATAAATATATTCTAACTTATTATCTTCTTTAATTATTTCTTCTAGCGAAGGTATATCTAATTCTTGTTTAGGAACATATTTAGACGCTAACTCAGGATGCATATCTAATAAATAATAATATGCTGATTCTTCTGGATTTGCATCTTTTTCATAGTTTCTAGATTTATACAACTCTTGTTGTAACTTACATGTATATGACTTATTTGATTTATATACATTCTTAACAAAAGGACAACCTGTCTTACATATATATAAGTAAGGACATTTTGCACAAGCAGAATTGAATCCTACTCTATTATGTGCTTTAAATATTTGTTCTTGAGCTTTTGCTAATATTTCTTCAACAGTATTGTCATATATATTTCCATAGAAGAAATCTTTATTCTTTTGTCCCCTTACGCATGAATAAATGTCTCCATTTTTTTCAAGTAAGAAGAACTTATCTCCACAGTTAGTACAGTTAGTACAATAGTCAGGTCCAAATTCATTAAACCATGCACCATTTACGCCTGCATCTAATTCTGTATTATCAAATTCTTTATGCATCCTTTTAAAGAAATCTACTTGTTCTTTTTCAGTTAAATGATGAAGGATTCCATTTGAATTATAATCAAATCCAATCATGAAATTAAAATCATTCATATCTAATGTAGTATTCTCATTTAACCATTTAATATCATTTATTATTTCATCTATCTTTTCGTAGTGTTCTTTAAAAATAGTTGCAGAAACTTTTCTTTTATTTGAAAGACCATTAAATAGTTTTATATTATTAATAATCTTATCTAATGTCTTTTTATTACCTTTTGTTACTCTATATTCATCATGTAGTGACAATGGTAAATCTAAACTACCAGACATAGATACATTATATTTTTGAATTGTATCTATATGTTTGTCTATTGCATATAAATTTGTTTTAATATGTGGTGAACCAATTTTAAATCCATGTGAAGTTATTAATGTACTATTCTTTTTATAATAATCACTAATAATCTTAATAATTGATTCAAAATCTTCATGAGATAAACATGTTACCTCACCACCATGTAATGAAATATTAAACGGATAAACTTTGCTATCATTAAATTTTTTAATAGCATATTTTAATGTCTCTGCATATTTCTTATCTGTTTTCAACTCTTGTGTATTATCTTCTAAGTAACAATACTTACAAGCCATATTACAAGCAAGAGTCGGAACATATAATAGATGTATAAATTTAAAATCATCCATTTTAACCACCCTGTTATTTATAACTTACTTTTGTTGGAGAATCTTTAAATACTTTTTCGCCAAGTGAAACATTAGCTGGTAACTCAATAGTTTGTAAAGAAGCACAGCCTCTAAACGCCTTATCTTCAATATAAGTTACAGAATTTGGAACTGATACTTTAGATAATCTATAACAATCACGGAATGCACTTTCACCTATTCTTTTAACACCTTGAGGAATAGTAATTGACTCTATAGATGTTCCTCTGAATGTTGATGCTTTAATAACTGTTATATTTTTACTTAGTTTAACACTAGTTAAATATGTACAATCTCTAAACGCATGTGCACTTAGCTTAGTTACACTATCAGGTATTTCTATTGATGTTAAATTAGTACCTTGGAATGCCGCTTCACTGATTTCAGTTACTGAATTTGGAAGCTTAACACTTGCTAGTTTAGATCCTTCAAATGCACTTTCACCTATTACTTGAATTGAATTTGGAATATTAATTGCCGTAATATCACTTTGTCTAAATGCGAAGGCTGATATTTTATCATATCCATCTAACATAGTTATTTCATCTATTCCACTATTATCAAATGCATATGCACCTAATTCTTTAACCTTTAAATCTTTTATTTCTTTGATATTTCCTGTGAAAGCAAATGCATGTGAGCCTATTTTTTCAAAATCGCCATTTACTACAACTTTTTCTAATGAAGTTGCATTATTGAATGTATATGCATTAATTTCATTAAGAGTTGCAGGTATTTCTATTTCTTTTAACTTAGAACAATTATTAAAAGCATAAGCGCCTAAGTATGTTAAATTACTAGGTAAATTAACCTCCTCTAAGCTTCTAGATGATTCAAAAGCATGTCCATTTATAGTTTTAATTGAATCTGGTAATACTATCTTTTTAACATTAGGTACTTTCTTAAATACATTACCTCTTATACTAACAACTGGTTCACCTTTGTATGAATCAGGTACTACAATTGTTTCTGGATAATTAATGCCTGCATAGAATCTTACTTGATAACCACCTTCTACTTTTTCATAGAATACACGTGGTTCATTAAAGATAAATATTGGAAGTAATAAAGCAACAAACATTAAAGATAGTCTTCCAATTACAAATGGTATTTTAGCGATACGATGTTGAATATGAGCGGCAATAATATACTCCATATTCTCGTCTTCTCTTGCTTTAAACTCTTTATAAATAATTCCATATATATTTAGTTTTCTAACAGATATAAAATAAAACAATACTGTAATAAACAATAATAAGAATCCTACAATATTACTAATTCTAAATATATATAATAATTCTACTATTAATAATAGTATTGTTGCTATTATAGTTATTATTGATTTTTTTACTTCAACTTCAGGTATTGAATCGGTCGATTTAAAGTTTTGTTCTTCTAATTCTCTTTCAACGAATTCCTTAACTACACCTTCAATTGGTTTGTTATACATAGCAGGAGAAAAAGCTACATTAGGATCAATATTATTATTAACATTAGCATAGTATTGAGTAATTCCTGGCTTCTTATCCTTACGTAAAATAAAAAAGAATATTCTGATAAAAACAACATAGATTGCAATAGCCACTGCATATACAAATATCTTCATATTATCACCATATTAATAATACCATAAAGAAGGACAATAAAAAAGATAATTACTTATAATTATCTCTTAAATAAATACTTAATTCTTACTAGTATTAAAATAATAAAATATAATAATCTTAAAAAGAACAAACTAAAAATATTTCTATGATTATATTTCTTCTCATAATATAATAAAGACTTAACTAATATCTTATATTTATTA
>JAIKYM010000144.1 GCA_024683115.1 Bacilli bacterium | reverse complement strand
ATAAATGATTATATATGTTAATTATATTAGTAATTCTTTGACACAATATTGTTTAACATATTAAAATTATTATAGAGGTGATGATATGGGATTATCAGATTTATTTAGAAAGTATGGAGCAAAGGATTATATATATATGCTTTTTAATCCTGAAACAAGTAAATATGAATATCATCTATATAGAGGATCAGCTATTCCATACAAAAAGTTAGATAAAGAATCTAGACAAAAACTTGATGCTAAAAATGAAGAATTAATTAAAAATCCAAACTTAATTAATATAGAAATAGCAAGAATAGAACATGAGAAAAAAGTGAATGCAAGAGCTAAAGAATTAGGCGCTATGGGTTATTCTTGTTCTTCAACTATAATCATAAGTGATAAACCTTTATCACCAATACCAGAAGCTTTTTCCAAACAATTAGATAATATGCTATCTGAAGAACATGTATTATATGGAATACATAGAACTGGTATGGATATGGAGTATTTAGAAGATACTTTAGAAAATGGTTTAATAATGACTGGACATGGATTTTATGTTAGCCAATCAGCTGTATCATTAGATCAAAATGTTGCATATTATCCTGATAATATGCATATTAAAGAAGAATTGATGCATGCTCATGGTTACAAAGGCTCTCATGGTTCTTTATTAATTAGAATACCTGATGAAGATTTAAAAGCTAAAAACTTATTTATTGAAAAACCAGGTGAGTTTAAGAGACTAAATCCTAAATTTATAGTTGGTTATGTGCCTATTATAGAATTACCAAATGGAACAGTAACTATAGATAGAATTGTTACATTACAAGATTTAAAGAAAAAAGAAGAAAGTGTTGATGAAAATACTGCTAAAATACCAGTTGTTGAAGAACCAACTGAAGAAGTAAACACACAAGGACGTACAAGATAATAAGGAGATATACATGACTTTAATAGATAAACTTATGAAATATAAAGATGATAAGTATAAAGAGTTTCAAGCTAAATTAGTTCCTAATATATCTAAAGATATTATTATAGGTATTAGAACTCCTGATATGAGAAAGATTGCTAAAGAAGTATTTGAAAGTGAAGATAGAGATTCTTTCTTAAATGATTTACCTCATAAATACTATGAAGAAAATCTTATTCATTTCTTTGTTATATCTATGATAAAGGATTTTGATGAATGTATAAAAAGAGTAGAGGAATTTCTTCCTTATGTTGATTGTTGGCCTGTTTCAGATCAAGCATCACCTAAGTCTTTTAAGAAGAATCATGATAAATTATTACCATATATAAAGAAGTGGATTAAATCAAAACATGTATATACATCTAGATTTGGTATTCGTATGTTAATGAATGAATACCTAGGTGAAGATTTTAAAGAAGAATATTTAAAACTAGTAGCATCAGTAAAAGGTGATGACTATTACTTAAAGATGATGGTTGCTTGGTATTTTGCCACAGCTTTAGCTAAAAGATATGATGAAACTATTATATATTTTGAAAATCATGTATTAGATGATTGGGTACACAAGAAAGCAATTCAAAAAGCTATAGAAAGCTATAGAGTAACTGATGAACATAAAGAGTATTTAAGAAGTTTAAAATAAAAAAACACTAACAATTAAGTTAGTGTTTTAATTATCTAAATGGCACGTATATCATAAGGGTTTAAAACTATTATTACTATATATAAAATGAATTATTGAATCAACAATACTTATGATATAATATTACATAGAGGTGATATTATGGCTGATGTTTTAACTGGAGCAACAAATCAATTTGAATTTAGAGAATTACCTAGTAGTAAAATAGTACTCTCACCAGAATGCTATACAAGATTATCTGCAGATATAAATCTATGCGCATTTAGTGGAAATGATGAGTTAGAATATGGAACTTTTTTATATGGAAAAGAAGTAAAACCAAATGTTATTTATTTCCATACTCCAAGTAAACATGATGATTATGAACCAAAATTTAGAGAATTTGAAGTTAACGTTGATAAAAATGGAAATGAACTCAAAATGCATAAAGAATTCATAAATAATATAGAGAATAGTATTTATGATTGTATTGCACATATTCATACACATCCATATATAGGAGGAACATGTAGATTTTTTTCAAATCAGGATTTAAGAACAATTCAGACACTTCAAAAAGATTTTCAACCATCAAACGGAAGAAAAAAGTACTTCTTTGGAGGTTTATTAACAGTAGGACCAGAGAATACACATGAATCTGATGAAATTAGTTTTGTTTTTTATGACGAACATAATGGTTGGTATAAAATAACAAATATATATGTATTATTAGATGACAAAGAAATTCCATTCACTGAAGTAAATGGCAGACCAAAAATGAAAATATAAATATTTAGAATATTAATATCAATGAACATAAAAAGATTTAGGATAAAACCTAAATCTTTTTAATTTCTAAATGGCAGGGGATGTAAGAATCGAACTCACGTCTAAAGTTTTGGAGACTCCTATTCTACCATTGAACTAATCCCCTATGTCCAACAACAAAAGTATAATAACATAAAAAAACAAGATATTCAATATCTTGTTTAACTTACAGGTCTATATTTTTTTCTATAATCAGCATCTGAGTATCTTTTTCTAGACTTTTCAACTTTATGTACAACTATAACGTTTTCATAAGCATCTACGTTAGAATCAAATTTTACATCAGCTGCAAAATATTGATTATAAATACTTTGAACTAATTTATCTAAAGAAATATAATTTATCTTATTCATACATCAAAACCCCTTTGACAATTTGATATGTTAACATAATTAGTAAAATAATGCAAGAAAAATGAGTTATCTACTTACAAACTAAATATTAAATGATATAATTTAGTTGGTAGAAAGGAAGTCTTTTTATGGTTCAAATAGATAATAGATATTTGATAGATAAATTATTACCATCGACTTTTATTATGCGTAATGACTTATTAAAGAATGAAGAACTATTAAAAAAGATTTTACCTTTTGTATCTTCATCTTTTGATAACACATTATTTATGAACAACGTAGATGCATTTGATTATTATACTAAACAAAATGTTAATGAATTTGATATAGCTGGATCTGAAGTACGTATTTCTTTTAATTTAATAAAAGAATTATTAACTAATAAGGGTATGTATGATTATTTATGCAATAATTTAAATGATGCTCATACAGATATAGGTATTTCTATATGTTTACTGGATGAAACAGGATTAGTTTCTAAATATGAGATTAACAAAGCTAATTTAGCTTATATTATATTAAGTATTCCAAAAGATTTATTCGGAGAAGAATATTCTAAATCATTACAATCATTAGCAGATTTTGTAAGAATAAGAACTGACGAACAAGCTTTAAGTGAAAACTTTGAAGGTACTTTATGGCCTTGTCATATAGATGGAGAATACTATGAGTATCCTATTATTGATTTAATTCGTATTTTAACTATGGATGATAAACAATATCGTAGTTTATTCTTAAAGAATTACTCTGAATATGTAAAAATAGCTAAAGAAAATAACTATGGATTTAAGATAGATTATCCTAAAGAAATAGTAGCTTATATGTTAGTAGATTTCTGTGAAAGAGAAGA
>JAIKYM010000102.1 GCA_024683115.1 Bacilli bacterium | reverse complement strand
TGAATGTCTTCCATATATTTTATCATCTAAATTATATAAATACTTATCAAATTCATCATTTATTGGAATACAATCAACTAATTCACATTCACCTATTATACACTTAGTTGGATATTCTAGGATATTAAGATAAGAAAAATACTTCATATCTTTTTTATCAATAGTTCCACCTGCATGTATTAATAATTTACCACGATAATTAGTTTTCCAACTTCTAAATTCATATTTTTTATAATTATTAATAATCATGGATGCATAAGGTTGTTTTATAGTTAATACCTTCATATACATCACCAAATATATTTTATCATATAATACTTGCAAAATATATAAATCTTTGCTATTATTAAGCATGTACATGGCGGTGTTGGTGAAGTGGTTAACACGCCGGATTGTGGCTCCGGTATGCAAGGGTTCGATTCCCTTATACCGCCCCATGTTGAATATTAGTCGAACTTAATAGTTCGGCTTTTATTATTTTTTAATATAAAAATACCAATCAAACGATTGGTATTTATTAATATAAATATGGAATAGATAATAATAGAATAACTGCAGGTATTATAAATAATATGCCTATAATTATTAAAGCTAAAGCCCCATTGTCATATGAAACAAAAGCTTTTCTTGGATCTTCTTCAGAATAATATACTTTCATTTTATTTCCTATGCATCTTTTAGCTAAATATTCAAATAGTTTTGCTTTCTCAGTATAAATATAATAAGTTTCATTTTTAACTATATACTCAACTTTAGGTCTATAAATTTTTCTATAACTAGGTTCATATGGTACTTGATCAGCCATATAACTAGTAACAGTTCCTTCTGTTTTAGTATAATTCTTTACTTTAAAATCATATATTATTGCTTTAATAATACCAATAGCTAAGAAAGCTAAACCAATTAATCCAATATATATAAATGTTTCCATATTATCCCTCTTTATTTAATTATTTCCATCTCTATTTCATCACCAGTGTTAAGCAAGAACGAACTAGCATCATCTGTATCAATGTGAACTTCATAGAAACCATCGTCAGATACTTTAGCATGAGCATCCATTACTCCACTTTTATCTCCACCAATATATAATTTTATTAAATCATTATTTTTAACATTATATTTTTCTGCTTCACTAGTATTAAAATGAACATGTCTATCTGCTATAATGCATCCTTCTGTTAAATCTATTGATCCTTTTTCAGTTCTAATAGTAATTGGTGCAGAACCAGCTAAATCACCAGAAGTTCTAACAGGCGGATTTAATTTTAACTTTCTTGCATCAGATGCAGATACTTCAACTTGATTATATTTTCTAAAAGGTCCGACAATTCTAACCCTTTCAATAACATAATCACCATTAACTATATCTACTGTTTCATTAGCAGCAAATTGTCCAATTTGATTCAATTCCTTTTTAACTGTAATTTCATTATCAAATAGCATATTATATGTTTCTTCTGTTAAATGAACATGTCTATTTGATATTGCTATATTAACTTTATATTTCATTTACTATCACTCCTTTACCATTATAACATAAATAAAAAAAACATAACATTAAAGTTATGCTTTTAATTATATTTTTCATTAAGAGTATATGTATTTTTGCCTATATGTAAATCATATACCTTTGTATTTCCGCTCGGATCTTCAAGAATTAGTTCTGTATCTCCATCTGTTACAAATACTGTATGAACACAATAGAAAGATTCATCATTTGTATTATATTCTTTAATATCAACTGTTCCATATTTACTATCTTTAAAACTAACTTTCCATGAAGGATCAATTGGATTCTCAGTTGAAGTACAAAGAATTTGTGTATCATAGTTAGATTTCTTCATAAAAGGAATAATAGAACATACAACTAAGAAACCTACACCAATTATTATTCCAATAGTTTTAATCTTTTTGTTTTTATAAATGTACATAGGAAATATTATTAATGAAGCCATACATGCTATAGTACTTATTAAATGTTTAGGGAATGCATATAATAAGTCACCTAGATGAGTTCTAAGACTATATGCAGTTAAAAACATCATTGGTGTTAATATTAATAATCCGTACCATTTATCTTTCTTTAAATAGTATCCAATGAAGCCCATTGGTAAACATAAAACTGTCCACATAAACCAATATGGATAATATTGAAATATTTGCCATCCTAAATAAGTAAATGGCACCTCAACCAAATATAAAAGTGGTTGACTTATTAAAAAGAATACAAAACATTTTAATGCTGCATCTTTATTACTTTTAGCATTTATAATTAATAGAATACCTATAATAATCCAAAAATCAAAATAAGTAGCTGCATCTGTCATAGAACTATCTTTAAAAACTGAACAACTATTAGCTAGTCCTACTGAAACTCCAATTATAACAGCAGATATAATTAGTTTTAACCAAGTTATATTTAATCCACCAAATATCTTTTTCATATTAGCACTCCTTTTTATTAATCGATATTAAATGAACCACATTGTAAGTCTACAGTAATAGTATAATCAGTTACGCCATATGGTTCATGAGGTACAATTGTTACTGTTGTATTTGTACCATTGCACTTTTCTTTAGTTATACTATTAACCATTGATTCAGCTAAACTACTATCTACAACAGCTGGTTTAGATATATTATCTAAATTTACTGTTATACCCGATTCCTCAAATTTCTTCATTAATTCTTCAAAAGTTTGTTTGTTTTCATTACTCTTACTTGTCTTTTCACTTACTTCAACTTGACGAGGATAATAAAACTTTTCATAAAATTCCCTTCCAAGTTTTTCTAAGTTAGTTTGTAATTGTTCTTGATTGCTTTGTGGCTTCGCACTACTGTTTTTATTTATAATCACCATAATCAAAGCAATAACAACAAAAGCACATACAATTGATATGATTACATTCTTTTTCATATTACACTCCTATATAAAAAAATAACATTATTTACAATAAATGTCTATACGTTCTCTTTATTTGAATAAAAAAAGAACTCAATTAATGAATCCTTTTATTCATATATTTCTGCTATTTGAATTGAATTTAATAAATGATTAAAATCATCTGAATTTATAAAGTCTCTAGTATTAAAATCATCTTTATTCTTTTGTAGAGGACTTTGAGCCACTCTAATATCTAAAGCATAAACTCTATTATTCTTATCTGGTGAAGTAAGTTTTAATACTATTTCATAATCAGTAACTGTTTCAGTTTCTTTAATTATACTCCATCCTTCATAATTACCGATTTTAACAGTTTTATAGTCTTTGTAATAGTCAGAATAGAAATCTTCTTCTTTCTTAGTTATTTGTGAACTAGATGGATAATTATAAATAATTGTCATATCAATTAATGAGTAGTTACCCATGTGTCTAAATCTAGCATTATTAGCGCTGATAACTGGATTATATCCTAGATCATTAGCTAATTCAAAACTAACTCTACTAAATCCATTTGCACTATCAATAGAATATACAGTTGTTTCTTTATCATATTTCTTTTCCTCTTGTTTTTTCTTACATCCAGTTAGTGATGTTACACATATTATTAAAAGAAATACAAATAATATATTTATCTTCTTCATATTTATTACCTCTTTCATGTTATATTAATAATACCATAATTAAGATAATAAGTATATTGATTATTTTCTTTCTTTAAAGTATTCTTCTAAAGTTACTTGATGATACTCACTTTCTTTTTTATCAATTACTTTAATAGGTTTAATTATTTCTTTTTTAGCTGGAAGAATAAATGACTCTTCTTCATATAAACCATGAATTCTAGCTTCACTTCTTGCATCTATTTCATATGAATGATTAATAGAAAATCCTAATATAGCATCAATTATAGATAATGTTAAATTTCTTAGTTCAGTATAACCAGATAAGAAATTATTGAATGTTACATAGTTATCACCATAGTACATACTAGTTGTCATATAATTATATCCTGTAGTTTTTAAGTATAATAGATTCTTTAGTTTTAAAGATACTTTAG
>JAIKYM010000095.1 GCA_024683115.1 Bacilli bacterium | reverse complement strand
TTAAACTCTTCATATTTATTAGATACTTCTTTAACATTTAAGTTTATTAATTCAATATCATTTTCAATAGGTTCATCAGTTAGGATTACTATCTTTTTACCTAAATCATATGTATTACGATTAAGTAGTACACAAACAATAATTAATATAACTATAATACTTAGATATATATACTTTTTCATAATAAAACTTCCTATGAGTTGTTATTCTAGCACAAAGATAAATAAAAAACTAGATACTCTTAGATCTAGTTTCTTCTCCTCTTTTTCTACTATATATTACTCTTTGGAATTTTATTTCGTCTCCAAGGATTTCGCCTTCTTCTTTATCAAATTCATCTTCATTAAACTCAGGAAAAAATGTAGTTCCATTTTCAACTTCCATATCTACTTCAGTAATATACATTTTATCAACATATGGAATAGCTTCTTTAAATACACCAAAGCCACCTGCAACATATACATCTTTTCCATCTGTATATTCTAAAGCTTCTTGTAAACTTTTAACTGTTATTAGATTTTCTCCTTCATAGTTAACTGTAGATGATATAACAATATTTAATCTATTAGGTAGAGGATGTCCTATATCCTCATATGTTTTTCTTCCCATGATAACAACATTGTTAGTTGTTAATTCCTTAAATTGTTTTTGTTCTCCTTTTATTCTCCAAGGAATACATCCATCTTTACCTATAACATTATTTTTTGATCTTGCAACAATTATAGCTAACATATTATCACTTCCAAATATATTATAGCATAGAAAAAAGCTAAGATTATCTCTTAGCTAATTCTTGATCTAATAATTCTTTTAATCTAACTGGATTTGCTTGTCCTTTAGTTTCTTTCATTACTTGACCAACAAAATAGTTAAATAAGTTTGTTTGACCATCTTTATATTGGTTAATTTGTGATTCAGAGTTATCTAATACTTTAATAACAATATCAAGTAAAGCACCATCGTCAGACATTTGTTTAATTGAATATTTTTCCATTATTGTATTAGGTTCTTCTTTTTCTTCTAAAGTTTTAGCAAATACATCTTTAGCTTGTTTAGATGAAATAGAACCATCTTTAATAGCATCAGTTATTTGTTTTAAATATTCAGGAGTTAAATATAAATCTTGAATATTTAATTCTTCTTGATATAAATAACCAAGTATTTGAGTACATAACCAGTTAGCAGCAGTCTTAGGATCAACACCTAATTCTACACACTTTTCAAAATAATCAGCAGTTGGTTTTTCTTTAATAATTATACCTGCATCATATGAAGATAAACCTAACTCGTTCATGTATTTTTCTTTTCTTTCATATGGTAATTCAGGAATAGATTCTTGTATTTCTTTAACCCATTTTTCATCTAATTTAAATCTAGGAATATTTGGTTCAACAAAATACTTATAATCTATTGCATCTACTTTAAATCTCATGTGAACAGTCTTCATAGATGCTTCATCCCATCTTCTTGTTTCTTGTTCTACTTCTTCATCATATCTTCCATCATCCTTAAGATCTGATTGTCTTTGAATTTCATAGTTAATTGCATCTCTTACTGCAGAGAATGAGTTAACATTCTTAATTTCAACTTTAGTACCTAATGTATTTGGATCATCACTTATAGATACGTTTACGTCGCATCTGATTTGTCCTTTTTTACTATCAGCTTCAGATATACCACAGTATTGATAAATGGCTCTAATGTACTCTAAATAAGTTACAGCATCATCTGCAGAATGTAGACATGGAGTTGTAACAAGTTCAAATAATGGTACACCAGCTCTATTATAGTTAATTGTAGATGTATCATATAAGTGTGTTGATTGAGCAGCATCTTCTTCTAAGTGTAGATTATCAATTTCTACTCTGAATGTTGAACCATCTTCTCTTTCAATATCTATATAACCACCATTACCAACACATTCTTCTGGTGGATTTTGAGTTAATTGATATCCTTTAGGTAAATCTGGATAATAATAGTTCTTTCTTTCAAAATACATATATTCAGGTATTCTTGCATGTAAGATAGAAGCCATCATTATAGATTGTTCTACTGCTTTTTTATTAACTACAGGAAGTATACCTGGAAATGCCATATCTACTGGAGATATATTTGAATTAGATTCTTCAGTATATTCATTTCTACCTGATGAGAACACTTTAGAGTTTGTTTCAGAACCTTCACAGTGCATCTCTAAACCAATTGTTACATAATATTTACCCATATTACTTTACCTCCTTAGCTATTTGATTCTTATAATCCATAGATGATTCTAAGGCATAAGCAATATTTAATACATTTTGATCATCATAACAGTTACCTGTAATATTAACACCTACTGGTAAACCATCAATGAATCCATTAGGTATTGTAATTGATGGGAATCCACCAAAGTTACCTATTTGTAAGTGTTCATCTAATGGTGTTAATTCATCATCAGTTACTTTATCTGTTCCATCTATCTTAGGTGCTACACCAGTACCTACAGGCATAATTAATCCATCATATTTCTTGAATTGTTCTTTAATTGCATCAACAATTAATCTTCTAGCTCTTTGAGCATTCTTGAAATATCTATCTTGATTACATGCTTGTAATACATATGAACCAATTATAAATCTTCTCTTAATTAATGATGAGAATCCTTTAGTTCTGTGATCCTTCATTTGTTCTTGGTAAGTATTTCCTTCTCCACGAGGTCCAAAGATGAAACCTGTTAAGTTAGACATATTAGATGTAGCTTCAGCACATGATAATACTACATAAGTTGATGCTATAGCATTAAGTAAGTTTTGATCAATAGATACAGCTTCAACTTCTGCACCCAATTCTTTTAACCTATCTAATGTAGCCATAAAATTATCTAAATGTTTTTCAGTTTCTTCTGGTAAGTTCTTATAGTTAGACTTATCAACAATTTCTTTGATATAGAATAATTTCTTACCTTTAATATCTTTATTTAAATCTTTATATAAATTTATATTTGATGAATCCCAAGATGTCATATCTTTAGGATCTTTACCCTTCATTGCATCAACAACGATAGCAGCATCTTCAACACTTCTTGTTAAAACACCACATGTATCTAATGATGATGCGAAAGCAAATAAACCATATCTTGAAATCATACCATATGTTGGTTTATATCCTACAATACCACAGAAAGCAGCAGGTTTTCTTATTGAATCACCAGTATCTGAACCTGTAGCAAATGGATAAACACCAGCAGCTACAGCAGCAGCAGAACCTGATGAAGATCCAGCACACATACGAGTAGTATCCCAAGGATTCTTTTGTACACCAGTATGACCTGTTGTACCAGTTCCACCCATACCAAATTCATCCATTGCTGTTTTATTAACTGGAACACATCCATGTTTAGTTAAATTCTCTATTGCAGTTGCAGTAAAGAATGGAACATAATCCTTTAATGTATTAGATGATCCAGTCGATAAGATTCCTTTAGTTGAATAATTATCTTTAATACCAAATGGAATACCTGATAATAAATCATCAGTTACTTCAGTACCTTTAGCATCATCAATAATTGTAACGAAAGCATTACATTTTTCTTGTACTTCATGTGATTTTTCTAATGATTCTTTAACTAATTCATCTGAAGTAACTTTGTTATTTTTAAGTTCTTCATGTAATTTTACTATAGTCTTATCCATCATATTACTCCACCACCTTTGGTACTTCTACTTCTCTACCATCTTTAAAATCACAGTTAGATAGTAATTCTTCTATAGAAGGTGATTCTTCAGCTACATCTTCTCTTAACTCACATTCAAAATCATCTAAAGCATGAGTCATAGGAACAGCTTTATCAATACCTTCAATATTATTTATTTTATTTATATTTTTATCAATTACTTCAAATTCATCTAAAACCATTTTATTTTCTTCAGGAGTTAGACCTATCATTAATAAATCAGCTAATTTATCAATAGTTTGTTCATTAAATTCCATATTATTCTTCCTCCTTAATCTTAATACCTAATTCCCTTAATTGTTGTGTAGTTAATGTTGAAGGTGACCCCATCATTAAGTCTTGTCCAGATGCAGATGGTGGGAATGCTTGTACTTCTCTTAGGTTTGGTTCATCCTTAATTAACATAAGAATTCTATCAATACCAGGAGCCATACCACCATGTGGAGGACAACCATATTTAAATGCTGTCATTAGTGATTTAAATCTTTCTTCAACTTCTTCTTTAGTATATCCAACAATTTCAAATCCCTTAATTAATGAATTGATATCGTGGTTTCTTATTGCACCTGAAGCCATTTCATTACCATTACAAACAAAGTCGAATTGGTAAGCTAAAATATCACCAGGTTCTTTTTCTTCATAATCTTTAATTCCTCCATGAGGTAAACTAAATGGGTTATGACAGAAATCCCACTTCTTTTCATCATCTTTATATTCAAACATTGGGAAATCTTTGATAATACATAATTCTAGTTTATTCTTATCAATTAATCCCATCTTTTCACCAACATAGTTTCTTATTTGACCTGCAAACTTTTGTGCAGTCTTTAAGTTTTTGTTAGCTATGAAGAACATAACTGAGTTTGTCTTCATATCAAATTGTTCTATTAAGTTCTTTCTTTCTTCGTCAGATAAGAATTTATCAATAGGTCCTTTTAAAGAGCCATCTTCCATAAGTGTAATATATCCAATACCTGGCATACCAATTGATGATGCAAAATCAACAATTTCATTAAACCAAGAGTTAGAATTTTCACCAATATCATCAGCTACTATTACTTTAATTACACTCTTCTTAAATGGTCCAAATTCAGTATTCTTTAATACAACGCTCGCATCTTTAATAATCAAAGGGTTTCTTAAATCTGGTTTATCTAAACCATACATTTCCATAGCATCAGTATATGCTATTCTTCTAAATGGTGGTTTAGAAACTTCCTTATCACTAAACTCTTTAAATACTGAATAGAAAATATCTTCACCTATAGCTAATACATCGTCTTCTTCAACAAAACTCATTTCTAAGTCTAATTGATAGAATTCCAATGTTCTATCAGCTCTTGCATCTTCATCTCTAAAACATGGTGCTATTTGGAAATACTTATTAAATCCACCTACCATTAATAATTCTTTATAGATTTGTGGTGCTTGAGGTAATGCATAGAATTTTCCTTTAAATAAACGAGATGGAACAACGAAATCTCTTGCTCCCTCTGGTGATGATGCAGTTAAAATTGGAGTTTGTACTTCATCAAAACCTAAATCATACATTTTATTTCTTAAGAAATGTAATACTTTACTTCTTAATATAAGATTATCTTTTACCTTATCATTTCTCATATCTAGATATCTATATTTTAATCTTACGTCGTCTTTAACTGTTTTAGATGTTCTAATATCAAATGGTAATTCATGTAATGATTCACCTAATACATCTAATTTATCAACAACTAATTCAATATCACCTGATACAATCTTATCATTGAAAGTATCTTCATCTCTTTTTCTAATTTTACCATGTAATCTAACTACTGATTCTTTAGCTAATCCTTTAAACATATTATCATCGTTAGATACAGTTTGAAGTATTCCTGTATGATCTCTTAAATCTAGGAATAATACTCCACCATGGTCTCTTATGTTTTCAACCCATCCAGAAACTACTATTTCGTCTTTTATGTCGGCTGATAAATCTTTAATAAGATGAGTTCTATAAATATTCATCTTAATCAACCCTTTCTATTTTTAATAATCACAGTTACCTGGTGTTCTAGGATATGGAATAACATCTCTAATATTCTCAATACCTGTTAGGTACATAATCAAACGTTCAAATCCCATACCAAATCCTGAATGATAACATCCACCAAACTTTCTTAAGTTGATATACCATTCAATTTGTTCTCTATCTACATTATGTTTCTTAATAAGTTCTTCTAACTTATCTAAGTCAACTTCTCTTTCTGATCCACCCATAAGTTCACCAGAACCAGGTACTTCAAGATCAACAGCAGCGACTGTCTTTCCATCATCATTTAACTTCATATACCAAGCCTTGATATCTTTAGGCCAGTTATATATGAATACTGGTGAATTAAAGTGTTCAGTTATCCATTTTTCATGTTCTTTAGCTATATCTGATTCATAGTCAGGAGTAAATTCCCATTTTTCTCCTGAAGCTAATAATAAATCAATAGCTTCTTTATGTGTAATCTTAACGAAATTAGAATCAACTAACTTAGTTAATTTATCAATTAATCCTTTTTGAACAAATTGATCTAAGAATTCTAATTCGCTTCTACATTTATCTAATACATCTTTAACAACATACTTTAACATTTCTTCTTCTACATTCATTAAATCATCTAAATGCATGAAAGCCATTTCTGGTTCAATCATCCAGAATTCATTGGCATGAGTTTTAGTATTTGAATTTTCTGTTCTAAATGTTGGTCCAAATGTATAAATCTTCTTAAATGCCATGGCAAAAGTTTCACCATGTAATTGGCCTGAACCAGTTATATATGTTTGTTTACCAAATAAATCTTGGCTATAATCAACTGCTCCGTCTTTCTTAGGTACATCATTCATATTTAAAGTAGTAACTTTAAACATTTGATCTGATCCTTCACAATCAGCAGTTGTTAACAATGGAGTATGAACATAAACATAATTATTTGATTGGAAATAAGAATGTATTGCTTGTGCAGCAACTGATCTTATCTTAAATACAGCTTGGAATGTTTTTGTTCTTGGTCTTAAGTACGCTTGGCTTCTTAAGAATTCCATTGTATGTCTTTTTGGTTGAATTGGATAGTCTGCTGGACAATCTCCAACTATTTCAATTTTACTTGGTTTTACTTCATAATCTTGTTTACCATTTGATTCAACTAACTTACCTTCAACAATAATTGAAGTACCAGCTAATATTTTAGCTACTTCATCAAAGTTAGATAAATCTTTATCATAAACTACTTGAATAGTATTGATTGAAGTTCCATCATAAAAGTCGATAAAACCAAATTCTTTTTGATCACGATTATTTCTAACCCAACCTTCAAGAGTAACTTCATCACCTATTTTTTTATTCTTAAATACATCGATTAAATCCATATATACTCCTACTTATCTTCTTTTGGTTTAACTATAATACCTAATTCTTCTAATTGTTCAGGCATTAATTCAGAAGGTGAACCCATCATTAAATCTTGTGCAGATGCACTTGGTGGGAACGCTTGTACTTCTCTTAGATTTGGTTCATCCTTGATTAACATAAGAATTCTATCTAATCCAGGAGCCATACCTCCATGTGGAGGACAACCATATCTAAATGAAGTAAATATAGATCTAAATCTCTTTTCAACTTCTTCTCTAGGGTATCCAACTATTTCAAATCCCTTAGCTAATGAATCTAAGTCATGGTTTCTTATTGCACCAGAAGCCATTTCATTACCATTACAAACAAAGTCGAATTGATATGCTAAGATATCTTCAATATTATCTAGATTATCATAAGCATGAACTCCACCATGAGGTAAACTAAATGGATTGTGGCAGAAATCCCACTTCTCATTATTTTCATCCCATTCAAACATTGGAAAGTCATTAACTATACATAACTCTAATCTATCATTATCAATTAATCCTAAAGTATCAGCTACTTTTAATCTTAATTGTCCTAAAGCATTTTTAACAATCTTTTTATTCCCACAAATGATTAAAACTAAATCATTGTTTTCTAATGATAATTGTTCTTTTAAAGCACTTACTTCACTTTCAGTAACAACTTTAGCAATAGATCCTGATAATTCTTCTTCAATCTTTAAATAAGCTAATCCTGATGCTTTCTTACTCTTTACAAAATCAGTTAATTCATCTAAATTCTTACGTGAGAATTTATCAGCAGCATTCTTAGCTACTATAGCATTGATAATACCCTTTTCATCAATTACATTCTTAAATACAGCAAACTCTGTATCTTTAAATACTTCTGTAATATCTTGAATAGTCATTTCAAATCTAATATCTGGTTTATCTGAACCATATTGATCAATAGCATCATTGTAAGAAATTCTTCTAAATGGTCTTGGACTTACCTTCTTATTACTAAACTTAGTAAAAGTATCATAGAATATTTCTTCACCTACAGCTAATACATCATCTTCATCAACAAAAGACATTTCTAAGTCTAATTGATAGAATTCTAGTGTTCTATCAGCTCTTGGATCTTCATCTCTAAAACATGGAGCTATTTGGAAATATCTTTCAAAACCACCAACCATTAATAATTCTTTATAGATTTGTGGGGCTTGAGGTAATGCATAGAACTTACCTGGATATACACGTGAAGGAACTACAAAGTCTCTTGCACCTTCTGGTGATGATGCAGTTAAAATTGGAGTTTGAACTTCAGTAAATCCTAAATCATACATTTTATTTCTTAAATAATGTAATACTTCATTTCTTAAGAATAAGTTTTCTTTTAATTTATTTCTTCTAATATCTAGATATCTATATTTTAATCTATTATCTTCAGAAGTATTAACATCATCTACAATTGGGAATGGAAGTTCATCACATGTATTTAATATTTCTAATGTATCAACTTCAATTTCAATATCACCTGTCTTAAGATTTGGATTTTTATTACTTCTTTCAACTACTTTACCAGTTACTTCAATAACATATTCATTCTTTAATGAATTAGCTATATCATAATTTTTATTCTCAGGATTAACTACAATTTGAATTATTCCTGTTCTATCTCTTAAATCAATAAATATTAAACCACCTAAGTCTCTTTTTTTTGCTACCCATCCAGCTAAAGTAACAGTCTTACCAACTGATTCAATATTAATTGTTTCATTATAAACTTTCTTCATAAGATAACCTCCTACATATGAGTATCTAAGAACTCTACTATATTATTAATATTTACTCTTGTTTCTTCTTTAGTAGCATTATCTTTTAATACTACTTCATTTTTTTGTAAATCTTCATCATTTAATACGATTAAGAATTTAGAATTAAATCTATCAACAGATTTGAATTGTCCTTTTAAACCTTTATTCATAAGGTCTGTTTCAACAATAAATCCGTTTAATCTTAAATCTTGAGCTAAGTATTGAGCAGTTTCTCTTTCTGATTCAGATACAGCAAGTAAATATAAATCAATTTTATTATTAATTGGAATATTTACTCCTTCTTCCTCCATAGCTAAGATTGTTCTATCATAACCCATAGCAAAACCAACACCTGGTGTAGATGGTCCATCTAATGTTTCAATAAGACCGTTGTAACGACCTCCTCCACCTAATGCATATGAATCTCTTAAAGTTACTTCAAATACCATGTGGTTATAATAATCTAATCCTCTAACTAAGTTAGTATTAACTTCATAAGGAATATCCATTAAATCTAATAATTCTTGTAATCTTTCAAATCTCTTTTTAGATTCTTCATTTAAATAATCAATTGTTTTAGGTGCATTCTTAATAATATCTGAACCTGCATCTACCTTACAATCTAATATTCTTAATGGATTTTTCTTAAATCTTTCTTGGCAATCTTCACATAAATCATTTATATATGGTTCAAAATAATTAATTAAAGCTTCTCTATATTTCATACGTGATTCAGTATCACCTAATGAATTTAATTGAATCTTAACATCATCTAAACCTAATAATCTATATGCATTGTAAGCTAAAGAAACTACTTCAGCATCACTTTCAACAGTATCTGGCCCAAATACTTCAAATCCCCATTGAGTAAATTCTCTATTTCTTCCACTTTGAGGTCTTTCATATCTATACATCTTCATGTTGTAGTATACTTTTACAGCATCAGTTAAATTACCATATAACTTATTTTCAATAAACCATCTAACAACACCTGCTGTTCCTTCTGGTCTAAGTGTTATATTTCTTTCTCCACGATCAACAAAATCATATGTTTCCTTTTGTACCATATCAGTTGTTTCACCAACACCTCTGTGGAATAATTCAGAAGCCTCAAATACTGGTGTTTCAATATAACCATAGTTAAATTTTTCACATAATGCATTTAATACATCATTAACATACATTCTCTTTTTTGCTAAATCTCCATAGATGTCATATGTTCCTTTTTGTTTAGTTATCATACATTTCACTCCTTTAAAAACAAAAAAACTTAAGGTCTGCAAGAACGAGTTCCCCCGCGGTGCCATCTTGCTTTACTTAAGTACACTTAATTCACATTTATCGCATGCAACGTTTTATGTTAACGAGAATTGTTACCTTTAATAATATGTATAGGCATTTCCACCAACTAGCCTTCTCTTTATACAGGGAGTATTAAAGACTTGTCTTCTCCACAAAAATATATCTTAATTATAGTCACTTAAACCCTATTAGTCAAGTAAATATAATTATTAAGATATTTCCTCTACAACTATTTTATTAATATATCCTTTATCATCATAATTGAAAGTAACTTCATATCTTAAATCATTTAAAGAATGTTTAATATCTTTTATTGAATTACTATCTGTTACTTCTTTATCTTTATAAACTAATACTACTTGGTGATCTTTATTCTTTTGATTACTATCAGAT
>JAIKYM010000094.1 GCA_024683115.1 Bacilli bacterium | reverse complement strand
CTTGTTTAGTTCTTCTTAGGTTAGTCATATAAGCAAATGTTCCTAAAGAAATACCTATATCATTAATTAAACTTCTTATATATGTTCCTTTAGATACTAAAGCTCTAAACTTAATAGTTTTACCATTTATTTCTAATACTTCTATTTGTTTAATATCAACTTCTCTTTTAGGTAATTCTACGTTTAATCCTTGTCTAGCATATTGATATAACTTCATGCCATTTACTTTAACTGATGAATAAATAGGAACCTCTTGTAAATACTTCTTTTGATATGAATTAATAACATTTCTTATTTCTTCTTCAGTTACTTCTTTATCTGATGAAAATATAGTTATACCTTCTTCATCATAAGTATCCTTCTTTTCACCTAATACCATTTCAGCTATATACTCTTTATAAGTTGATGTTAATACATCATTTAATTTAGTACATTTACCAATAGTACAAACTAATACTCCTGTAGCTATTGGATCAAGTGTTCCTGTATGTCCTATACTTTTAGTTTTAAATACTCTAGTTAATTCTCTTACAACATCAAAAGATGTAACGCCTTTTTGTTTATCAATTATTATTAATCCATCCATATATATCACTTCAAATTTAGTATAACAAAAAAAGAATGATTATTCATCATCCTTTTTTATATCATCTAATATTTTTTCGATGTTATTACCATATTCAATAGATGTATCAACTATGAACTTTAATTCAGGCATCTTTCTTAAATCTTTCATTTTAGATGCTAACATAGTTCTTAAATAAGGTTCAGCAACCTCTAAATTCTTTTGAACATCTTCCATCGGTTCATTACCCATGTATGTATAATAAACTCTTGCATATGATAAATCATTAGTTACTTCGCAACCTGTTAATGTAACATGTTTTAATGTTTCATCTTTAGCTTCAAGTAACATGATTGAAGATAAGAATCTTAATACATCAGAAGAGATTCTTCCAACTCTAATGCTATTCATTATCTTTCAACCTCTACTTCTTCATAAGCTTGAAGTTCATCATTAACTTTAAGATCATTATAGCCTTCAACAGTTATACCACAGTCAAATCCAGATTTAACTTCTTTAACTTGGTCTTTTTCTCTTTGAAGTGATCCAATCTTACCATCGTAAATGATAACTCCATCTCTTATAACTCTAACTTTAGCACCATTTTTTATAACTCCATCTGATACACGAGAACCAGCAATTGTACCAACTTTAGAGAACTTGAATAATTCAAGAATCTTAGCAGTACCAATAACTTTCTCTTCATATACAGGATCAAGCATACCCTTCATGGCAGCTTCCATATCTTCAACTAATTTATAGATAATTGTATATAATCTCATATCTACATTAGCATTCTTAGCATAATCTTTAATTGCATTTGTAGGAACTACATTAAATCCAATTATTACAGCATTTGATGCTTGAGCTAAAGTAATATCTGATTCAGTAATTGTACCAATACCAGATCTAATAACCTTACATTTAACACCTTCTACATCAATCTTCTCTAATGAGTTCTTAACGGCTTCTTCAGAACCTCTAACATCACATTTTAATACAACATTGATTTCTTTAGTTCCACCTTGAATAGCTGCAAACAAATCATCAAGTGATACAGGTTTAACAGCTACATCACGATTCTTAAGTTCAGCTTGTCTCTTTTCAGCTATACTTCTAGCTTCCTTTTCAGATTCGAAAGCCATGAATTTATCACCAGCACCTGGATTACCTGTTAAACCAGTAATTTCAACAGGAGTTGATGGACCAGCTTCAACTATATCTTTACCACTTGAATTTTTCATAGTTCTTACTCTACCATTGAAAGTACCAACAACAAGTGGATCTCCAATTCTTAAAGTACCATTTTGAATTAATAAAGATGCTACACCACCCATTTGTCTATCTATTCTAGACTCAATAACTGTACCAACAGCATAACGGTTAGGATTTGCTTTTAATTCTGATACTTCAGCTATAGCTAATAATGTATCAATTAATGTATCTACACCCTCACCTGTCTTAGCAGATAATTTGATAAATGGAATATCTCCACCCCATTCTTCAGGTGTAATTCCTTCTTGAGCCATTTCTTGCATAACTCTATCAGGATTTGCATTTGGTTTATCAATCTTATTAACAGCAACAACAATTGGAACATTTGCTGCTCTTGCATGATCGATTGCTTCTTTAGTTTGAGGCATAACACCATCTTCAGCTGATACAATAATGATAACGATATCAGTAACTGATGCACCTCTTGCTCTCATTTCAGTAAATGCTTCGTGTCCAGGAGTATCAATGAAAGTAATCTTGTTTCCATTGTAATCAATTTGGTAAGCACCAATTGATTGAGTAATTCCACCTGCTTCACCTTCAGCAACATGAGATTCTCTAATATAATCTAATAATGTAGTTTTACCATGGTCTACATGTCCCATGATTGTAATAACTGGAGGTCTATTAACTAAATCTTCAGTTTTATCTACTATTTCAAACTCTTCAAAATTAGCTATATCTTGAGTTCCCTCATTCTTTAGTTGTTTATTATACTCAGCAGCTAATAATTCAGCTGTATCAAAATCAACTGATTGAGTTAAGGAAATCATCATTCCTAAGTCCATAACCTTTTTTACTAGGTCTATACCAGGAACATTTAACTCATTAGCTAAGTCTTGTAAAGACATATTTTCTTTATATAGAACTATACTTTCATCTACTTCTGAACTATTAGATGTAAGTTTTTCTTTATTCTTATACATTTGTTTCTTTTTATTTTGATATTCAATGTTATTAGTTGAAGTGCTTTCTGAATCTTTTCTTCTTTTAACTTTTTCAGTTGTTCTTCTATCATCAGAAACTATAGTTTGAAGTTCATCACCCATCATGATATCTTCAACAACATCATCAATAACATCATTTTCTTCAAGTGTTAAATCTTCATTAGCAGAAATTAAATTCATAGCATTATCAAGCATAACTATGTCATCTTCAGATAACATATCATCTTTATTTACCACTTTAATACCTAACTTTTTACATTCATTTAATACATCTTGAACTGTAAAATTCATATCTTCTGCATAATCTTGCACTGTCATATAAACACCCTCCTTTTATTTGTTTATTATTTCTTCAATATTCTTATATACTTCTTCAGTTAATTCAGTTTCTAAAACTTTATTTAATACTTTTGACTTTTTTGCAAGTTCTAAAGTTTCAATGGACTTTTTAATATAACATCCATGTCCATTTACTTTACCAGTTTCATCTACGATAATACCATCTTCAGTTTTAACTATTCTTAGTAATTCTTTCTTTGGTAATTTTTCATGTGTTACTACACACATTCTCATAGGTATTTTCTTCATTAATTATTTCCTTCTTCTTGGATTTGAGTCATAGTTTTAATTTCAATTTTATATCTAGTTAAACGAGTAGCTAACTTAATATTAATACCTTGTTTACCAATTGCTTTAGATAATTCATCATCTGGAACAATTGCTAAAGCTTTCTTTTCTTTATCATCAGATAAAATATTAACTATAACATTTTGAGCTGGAGATAAAGCGTTAGCAATATAATCAGTTATTTCATCTGAATATAATACTAAATCTACTTTTTCAGTATTTAATTCTTTTAAGATATTAGCTATACGAGAGCCCTTTTCACCAATACAAGTTCCAATTGGATCAACTTTTTCATTTGTACTTGATACAGATACTTTAGATCTTACTCCTGCTTCTCTAGCTACACCATGTAATTCAAGTGTACCATCTTGGAATTCAGGTATTTCATGTTCAAATAGTCTCTTGATAAAACCAAAATGCTTACGAGAACATAAAATAAGTGGCCCCTTGTTAGTATTATCTACTTTAGAAATATAAACTTTAACTTGTGATCCCATTTTAAGTTTTTCACCAGGAATTATTTCACTCTTAGGTAATAAGCCTCTAGTTCTTCCTAAATCAACATAATAATTTTTAGCATCTTCCATAGCTAATGTACCTAACATTAACTCATCTTGTTTATCACCAAATTCAGATATTAATGATTCTTTTTCAGCTTCTCTAATCTTTTGAGTAACTACTTGTTTACATGTACTAGCTGCTACTCTACCAAAGTCTGCTGGTGTAACTTCTTCTTCGAATTCATCACCAACTTTAGCATCTGGCCATTTTTCACGTGCATCCTCAAGTAAAATTTGAGCATCCTCATTAATTTCAGGATCTAATACTTTGATGTTTCCTTCTTCGTCTTCTACTTCTTCACCATAGATATAATCATCTACAACTACAAAATATCTAAATACTTTGAATTCTCCATCTTCTTTATTGATTCTAACTTTAACATTTGTTTTAGAACCATAGTTTTTCTTGTATGCAGCAGTTAAACCTTGTTCCATTGCTTCCCATACAATATTTTCATCAATATGTTTTTCATCAATTATATTCTTTAATGCTTTTATAAATTCCTTACCATTCATTTTGTTAATTACCTCTTTCCTTACTTGATACTTCTAATGTATATTGTTCATCAATTAAATCAGCTTCATCAATAATAGGATTAATAATATTTGTTGCCTCAACAATTGCATCTAGGTCAAGTCCGTTTACTTTATCTAGTACTACTCTTAAAGTACAATTATTCTTTTCATCAATCCAAGTAATTGAGTCTAATTTAATATCGATTTTCTCCATTTCTGGTCTAATTAGATCTTCAAGTTTTTTAATAATATTATCCATGCATCCTCCTAAATAATAAACAAAAGCAGGCAACTTCTTGCCCACTTAAAATGCTATACTTAATATATCACAATAATAATTAATAATCAATAATAAATTAAGCTTCATATTTGATTTCATAGCTTATATTTTCACTGTTTACATTTATACCTGTTACCTTATTATCTGAAACAAGTACTTCAATCTCATAATTAACATTATCAATTACTACTTTGTTATATTTGTATAATCCATCTAGCTTAATTCCACTGTTGTTTTTGATAATATCAGATAATCAATTATTCATGATTATGTTTATATTAATATCCTTTAATAATTCATTGTTTAATACATCTTCACCCATCTTAACTTCATAGATGGAATTATCTTTAATCTTAAAATTATGTAATCCATTTGTACTTTCAATAGTACCAGTTAAGATATTATTTCCAAAGTCTCCATTTATAATATATAAAGTGTCATTAATCTTAATATTTATAGTACTCTTTCTATAATTAACAATATTACCAACCATCTCTTTATATGGTACTGTAACCTTAGTGGTTTCTTGTTGTTTTGTTTTAGTAGAATCTTGGTCTCCTGTAGTTGCCTTAATAGCTACTATTAGTATGAAAAATAAGAAGAAATATATAAGTAATTTAACTAAAGCATTGAAACCTGGTACATTCTTATAGTTTCTTACAAATACATCCCACCAAGATTCAAGTTTATATTCTACTCCTTCTTCTATTTCATCAGGATCAACTAAGATATATTCTTCTTCATCTTTTTTAGTCTTCTTACTCTTCGCCATTTAAATTCACCTTTTTATTCAATAATTTTTCTTTATCATATCCATTTAAGAAAGATGCTGTATCCATGATGTTCTTACCTGCTCTTTTTAATTTAGTTATATTTAATAATCCATCTTTACATTGAATAGAAAAATACTTCTTATCTACTTTAGTTATTACACCAATTTCACCAGATAATTCTTCACCTATTTCAGTTTCAACTATTTTAATTTCTTCACCATTTAATTCTATATTAGCTAATGGAGTTGGATTTAAAGCTCTTACATAATCATATAATTCTTTACGAGTTTTATTGAAGTCTAATCTTTCTTCTTCTCTAGTAATCTTCTTAGTATATGTAGCAGCTTCATCATCTTGCTTGATATTCCAGTTATCATCTTTAATAATTCTAGGTAATGTTTTTTGTAATAAGTCTCTTCCGATTATAGATAATTTATCAGATAAAGTTCCATATGTATCTTTAATATCTATTTCACATTTTTCCATATTAATAATATTACCTGTATCCATTTGTTCATCCATGTACATGATAGTTATACCTGTTTCAGTATCACCATTCATGATAGCAGTTTGTATTGGTGATGCTCCACGGTACTCAGGTAATATAGAACCATGTATATTTATACATCCATAGAAAGGATAATCAAGAATTACTGTAGGTACAATTTGTCCATATGCACAAGTAATAATAATATCTGGAGATAAATTCAAAATATCTTCATATTCTTCTCTAATTCTATGTGGAGTGAATACTTTAATATTATTTTCTAAAGCACATACTTTTACTGGAGATGGAGTTAACACTCTTTTTCTTCCAACTTCTTTATCTTCTTGAGTTACAACACCTACAACATTAGTTGTTTCAATTAACATTTTAAGTGTAGGAACAGAAAATTCAGGAGTACCCATAAATACTACTTTAAGATCTTTTAATTCTTTAACCATGTTGAACACCTCTTAATTATTATAAACAAAAAAGAAAAGTAATTAAATACCTTTCTTTGCAGTTGCTAAATAATATAATAGAACAAATAGTAGTAAAACTACTAGAATAGCTAAGATTGCAATAATAGTTATATAACCTTTTTTAGTAATATAATCTAATTCTTGTTCGCCTTTAACTTCACCACGTTCAATTATAAATGTGTAAGTTTCAACTTGCTCACCTTTTTTTAATACTACATCAAATTTATTATTCTTAATATTAACTATACCTGTATTTGTAACTGATAAGTCATTACCATTTACGATAACATATAATTCTTCTACTCCTTCATTAACATTAAGGACATATTCATGAATATCTTTATTAAAAGTAAATTGATAACCAACTATTTTAAATTCAGTAATATTAATTGGTTCAATTGGTATAGTTGTAGTAGTTGTTGGTTCAGTAGCTACAGGAACCGTAACTGTTGTTGTAGTAGCTTGTGTCGCCTTTGTAGTCTTAGGTTGTGTTGCTTTTTGTGTAGCTGGTGGATTAATTACATTAATTGTAACTGTTTTAGATATTCCTCTAGTAGTTTCTTCTGTTTCATAGTCTGATATATCACCAGTTAATGTAATTGTTTTTGTACCAACAGATGAAGTATCAACTTTATAATTCTTAGTAATTGTTGTATTACCATCCATATCATATCCAACAATCTTATCACTTATACCTGGACCTGATACAGATAAATTCCATGTACCTGCATATATCTTAACTGTAACTGTTACACTATCACCTACATATGCAGATGTTTTAGAAGCACCAATACTTACAGTTGCAGCATATGCGTTAGTTGTAATAAATACAGCCATTAATAATAAAAATAATCTAATTATCTTTTTCATATTGATCCTCCTAATTAAAATGATGTAATTGATCCTTTTAAGTATTTAACCATACGTAATAAATCTCCTGAATCAATTGCTGAATCATTAGTTAATTCAGCAGCAATAGATTCATAACTACTTAAAGTAACATTACCTCTTAAATGTTTAACCATTCGTAAAAGATCTCCTGAATCTATGAATGTATCACTGTTTGAATCACCTTTTACAATAAAATGGTATGTTACATCATCTGTATATAATACGTATCCTGTTCCAAGATTACCATTTGTAATAATATTATTCTTAGCATTCAATAATTGATAATTAGAATTATATACAGTTATTG
>JAIKYM010000168.1 GCA_024683115.1 Bacilli bacterium | reverse complement strand
TCTTAAAGGAGATTTTAAACTCTTACATCCTTTGGATATTAAAGATATTATTCCATCTTCAGTTAATACACTTAATATCTTAGATGACTCCTTATGTGGTGTTTCATTAATTATTACACCTCTTATTGTTTTAATCATAATTCGTCAAAACCTAATTCAGATAAATACTTATCTTTATTTCTCCAATCCTTAACTGTCTTAACATACAATTCGAGGAATACTTTCTTTCCTAATAAATGTTCAATGTCCTTACGAGCTTCAGTACCTATAGTTTTTAACATACTACCTTGTTTACCAATAATTATTTTCTTTAAACTATCACGAGAAACAATGATATCAACAGCAAGCTCTACAACATTATCTCTATCATGATAACCAGTTAATACAGTTGTAACATTATGAGGCACTTCTTCATTAGTTAAATTTAATATTTTTTCTCTTACAAGTTCTTGAACCATGAATCTAGGATCAGTATTAGTTATCACACCATCTTCATAATACTTAATATCATCTCTTAAATAATTCTTTGTTAATTCTATTAATCTATCAATATTATCTTTCTTTAAGGCAGAAATAGGAATTATATCATCAAATTCATATAATTCATTGTAAGTATTAATAGATTTAATAATACCTTCTTTAGTTAGTTTATCTATCTTATTTAATACAAGTATAACTGGTGTAGATTCTTTCTTTAAAATATCTAAAATTTGTCTATCACCTTTACCAATGCCTGCTGCTGCATCAACAACAAATAAAATAACATCAATATCTTCTAGAGATTCATAAGAAGAAGCATTTAACTTTCTTCCTAATTTATCCATAGGTTTAGATATACCAGGTGTATCAACAAATACTATTTGAAAATCATCTCCATGGTAAACACCTTGAATAGTATTTCTAGTTGTACCAGCAATATTAGAAACTATAGCAATCTTATCATCAACTATAGCATTAATTAAAGTTGACTTACCTGTGTTAGGTCTACCTACTATTGAAACAAAACCTGATTTCATATATACACATCCTAATCTATAATATTTAGATCACCTAATATTTTATCTTGTAATCCAAATTGTTTTTCTTCTTCTTCTTTTGATCTAGTATGATCATATCCTAATAAATGTAATAACCCATGACAAACTAAGAAAGATAATTCTCTTTTTTCTGAATGATTAAATTCTTTAGCTTGTTCTATCATTTTAGGAATTGATACAAATACATCGCCTAATTCACGAATAGGCAATTTAATATTTTCACCATCTTCAAGAGCAAATGATAAAACATCAGTAGTTCTATCCACTCCACGATACTCCTTATTTAATTCATGCATTTTTTCATCATCTATAAAAATAACAGACATATTAGCTTTCTTAATATCTAATACTTCAAATGTATGAATAATTACATCATTAAGATAAGAATAATCTTCTTTATAATCATATTCGTTAAATATATCAAATGTATTCATATTAACTCTCCCTAAATAACAAATGTATTAATTTATATACAATATACCCAATTATGCCACCAGTAAAGTTTAAAATAATATCATCTATATCAAATGATCTACCTATAAAGAATTGAATAAATTCAATTGAAAGAGATGTAAGTAAACAATAAATGATTGTAATTGCAAAATAAGTTTTGTTACATACCATCTTAATTGCATCAGCTACAATATATCCAAAAGGAACAAATACAGCTATATTACCTATTACATTACGTATAAATAATGGATCACTAATTTTGTACCTTAATATTTCTTTAAATGGAGTAAAATTATTTGAGTAACTAGTAAAATCTGTTGTTGTTACTAGATGGAATAAAACAAATGAATAAATAATATACATAACTATTTTAAACTCTACCCAAATATTTCCTTTTTTCTTAGCTAACTCTACTGTTACAATTTTTAGTAAAAGTGCCATTATTAAGAAAAGAATAATCATAGGTATTACTTCTTCAATTAGGCTATAAACTTTGCTTGGTATCATAATGGCACCCTTTCTATACTTATACATTATTATATAATTTTTTGTAAATTATTAAAAGAAAAAAACACGAATAAATCGTGTTTTAAGATAATTTTTCTTTAACTATTTTAGAAGCCTTACTCATATCAATTGAAGAACCATATTTAGCAGTAACTTCTTTCATAACTTTACCCATGTCTTTAATAGATTCAGGCTTAACTTCTTCGATTATTTCGGAAATAGCTTTATCTAATTCTTCATCACTCATCTCAGGAGGTAGATAGACAGACATAATTTCTACTTCTTTCTTTAAATCTTCTACTACTTCCATCTTATTGTATTTAGTATATTCTTCAATAGATGTATTTCTCTTCTTAACTTCTCTTTTAATAACAGTTATAACCTCGTCATCAGATAAGCCTTGGCCATTTCCATGTAATGCAACTTCTTCATTCATTAAAGCAGCTTTAAGCATTCTTATAACTCCAAGTTTAAACTTATCTCCTGACTTCAAAGCTTCAGTTAAATCTTTTCTTACTTGATTATACATATATCATTCTTCTTTCTTATATTTATTATATATCTTTTTATAAAAAGAAAAAAGGAAATATTACTTTCCTTTTATTTCATTAACTATTAAATCAATAATTAATCCTAAGTTTAAGCATAA
>JAIKYM010000143.1 GCA_024683115.1 Bacilli bacterium | reverse complement strand
TAATAATCATATATTTAGAATCTCTATTATTAAAATATACTGTGAATTCAGGTTCCCCTTCTATTTTATTAAATATATTTTCAAATGCTTCAAATTCAATCATATTATCCTCCTTATTTTAAATCATTAATATCTACTATTCCATCGTAAACTTTAGTTGCAGGTCCATCCATATATACATGATTATCATCTAATTTCCATTCAATCTTAAGATCTCCACCTAATAGTTTAACTGTTATTAATCCATTTACTTTATATTTAAGTGCATAGGCAACTACTGTAGCACATGAACCAGTTCCACATGCAAATGTTTCACCACTACCACGTTCATATACTCTCATTTGTAATGTATTATTATCTATTACTTTTACAAATTCTACATTAGTTCTATTTTTATAATATGGATGGGATTCTATTTCTTTTCCTACTTTTAATACTAAATCATCAGTTATTTCATCTACAAAAATAACTGTATGAGGATTACCCATAGAAATATCCATTACTTCATAATCATTACCTAATATATTTAAAGTATGAATTAATTTATTAATATCATAATCATGAGTTAATACTTCACCATCATGAGTTAAAGGTTTATCCATATCAACTATTACAGATTTAACTTTACCATCTTTTATATTTAAATCTAATATTTTAATACCAGCTAAAGTATCTACAGTTAAATGTGTTTTATCTGTTAGTTTATTATCATATACATATTTACCAACACATCTAATACCATTTCCACACATTTCACCTTTAGATCCATCTGCATTGTAGATTTGCATAAAGAAATCTGCTTTATCACTTTTAGAAATAGTTATAATACCATCTGCTCCAACTGCAAAATGCCTCTTAGATAAAAGAATTGATAATTCACTATAATCATCTATTTTTTCTTCATCTTGATTAACATAAATATAATCATTTCCTAGTCCTTGCATCTTAGTAAATTTCATAATATCACCAATTTCATTATAACATAAAAAAAATATGATTATTCATCATATTTATAAAAGCCTTCACCAGCAGCTTTCCCAAGTTTTCCTTCTTCAATATACTTATTAAGGATTTCAAGCATACCATCATAATTATATGGAAGCATCATCTTCTTTAAAAGAGGATCAAAGATATCTGGTACTTTTTGATATTGTAATACTATATTCTTAGCTGTTTCTAATCCTACTGTATCCATTATTTGGAAAGGGCCTTTAGGTGCTCCTGTTCCAAGTGTCCAAGCTTTATCAATAGTTTGAGCATCAGATACACCATTTGCAAGTAAATCCATTGCGCATAATAGGAATGGAACTAACATAGAGTTTAATAAATAACCTGATTTTTCTTCTTGAGCAGCTAATGGTATCATTTTAATGCTCTTAGCGAATTCTTGAATCTCATTAAAGTATTGATCATCAGTTCCACTATGTTTCATTATTTCAGAAATATTATTTTTCCAAATAGAATTAGCAAAATGCATAGCTAAATATTTATTTGGTCTACCTGTAAACTTAGCAAGTTTAGATGGTAATAATGTAGATGAATTAGTTACAACTACAGTTTTCTCTGGTAGTAAAGATGCGATAGATTTATAGAATTCTGCTTTTACATCAATATTTTCTGTAATAGATTCAACTACTAAATCTGCATCATCTAAAGCAGTATTTTGATCATCTATTATTTTAATTCTTATTAATGCTTCTTCAGCATTCTTTAAACATTCTTCTTTATTAAAGTTATCAATATCAGCTATACCTCTACACCATAGTTCTTTATTATCACTCATAGCATTAATAGCTTCTACATATGTACTATGTAACTTATCAAGTTTAGCTTTAATAGCTTCTTGGTCATCTTCTTTTCTAACAAGTATATTTACTGCATATCCACAGTAAGCTGTTTGGTATGCTATTTGACTTCCAAGTATACCTCCACCAGCGACAACGATTTTTTTATAATTCATAATCATATCCTCCATATTAATTGTATCACAAAGAAAAAGTAAGCTTATAAAAAAAATAAACTTACTTTACTATTATTGAATATATTTTTTATTTCTTACATAACTATTAATTATATCTAAAGCCTCTTCTTCGTGATCATCAATTGGGTCTGGTAATTCCCATCCATCTTTAACATTACCATCTTCATCATAAACATCTTCTATATTTTCACTTACTTCAGTTCCACTTTCAAAACCCTGTAAATATAAACTCACATAATATAAAAGTTTGTTTCTATCAACTTTATCATATAATTGTTTAACTATTTCTTTGGTATCTTCATGTAAATCATTGTAACCGTCAGAATAACCTATATCACCAAAGTTAGGACTTTCTCTATCTATATAGAAAGAATAATCTCTATTTTCATATGGAGATAAATTACTATCTTTTTTAATAACATTTACTCCTAGATAATTATAGAATCTTTCTTTTTTGACCGGTGAATTGCAAGAATCTATAAAATGTATAATACCTTCAGTATTAATATCATTTAAAAGTCCATGGGAGGATAAAACTGTTTTTAAATGATTAGCTAAACTAGGAGCTCCATTAAAGAATTTGACATCACCTAATACTTCTTTTATTTCATCTTGTATCAATGGATAATGTGTACAACCTAATACTACATTCTTAACTTTTCCTACATAATCTTTTAAATTATTCTTTAAATATTCTTTTACCTTATCCATTTCTTCATTTTCAATTAAATCAGCTAATCCAGAACAAACAACAATAGATGTTTTATTATTATCATATTTATTAAATAGTTTCTTAAACTTACCACTTTCAATTGTTCCTCTAGTAGCTAGTATTAAAGTGGGTTCTTCTTTAGCAAAATCATATACCATCTTATAAGCTGGTTCTATAGCTATAATAGGAATACTATCATATTTACTTCTTAGACTATCTGCTTCCTTACAACTAGCAGTGTTACAAGCTATTACTATAGCCTTACATCCTTTTTCAATTAAAAACTTAACTATATCATCACATATAGTAAATAATCTGTAATCAGATTTATCTCCATATGGATTATTAAATGAATCACTGTAGTATATATATTCTTCATTAGGTAACACTTTAAGTATTTCTTTTAATACTGTTGCACCACCTATGCCTGAATCAAATATACCAATAGGTTTATTACTACTCATATAAATCACTTCTTTGATACATATTAATTTAATATTATAGCATATAAAAAGTAGGATGTTACTCCTACTTTATTAGTTGACAATTAATTTGTCTTATCAATCTTAAGTGATTTAATAATTGATAAAGTTTCTTCGTCGAATTCTTTAGTTTCAGTTGGTTTATCAGTATCTTTATAATTTACAGTCATCTCGGCCTTTGATCCTGGATATAAATCATCAACAGCTACCATATAGAAATAACCTAGATATTTATAATCTCCAGAACCACCTGTTCTATTATAATATCTTAAAGCCTTTCTACCATTTAATTCAAATTCTTCTTTACCAGGCAAATTAATAGTAGATTTTGGATCCTTCATAAATTCAAGATAACCAGCAAAAGAAGCTTTTTGCTCTCCATATGTTTCCTTATAATATGTAGAAGTATTATAAGAAAGTCCAGATGTAGCAAAAGTAAATAATGAAGTATCAGTAACTAAATAAAATGTTCCAGATTTCGATACACCATCTGGTTTTTCCTTAGTAAATTCATATTTAGCTGTTCCATCTTCTTTCTTAGGAACTCTTACCTTAAATGTACCATTTCCATGTACAAATGATATTTCTACTGTTTTGTCATCTTTCTTCTCTTCTTTTTTACATCCAGATAAAACAAAGATACTACCAACCAATACTGTAATAACTAATAATAGATTAAATACTCTTTTCATTTTTACCAATCCTTTCATACTTTAAGAATAACGTTTATTTATATAATTCTATATAACCTAGTTGAATAAAATTATTGATTTCATCATAACAACCAACTTCTTTACTAGGCATTTTATAAATATATATTTTATGATTAGGATTATCTTGAATCTTATTAACAATTAAATAACTTAATTCAGCAAATGATTCATATCCTATGTA
>JAIKYM010000093.1 GCA_024683115.1 Bacilli bacterium | reverse complement strand
TAATAATTCTTTATAACCTGAGAAAGATAAAGCTACTTCTTTAGAATCATAGAAAGCCATGTTTTTATTATAGTTATCACATACAAAATAAGACACGATAACTATTAATAAAACTACTATAATATGTACATATAAAAACTTAATTTTATTCATAAATAAAACCCCACATTTGTGAGGTTTATTATATAATCAGTTATTGAGAATGTCAAAACTACTCAATGGTTGAAATAATATCAAGGATTGTCTTGATAGACCCTTCAGATACAGTAGTACCCTCTAATCTATATGTAGTTATAACAAGATTAGATCTACGATTATAATACATAACTACATTAGATGCACCATCTGCTTCTTTAATAGCATAGTAACATAATTTACCAGTTAATCTATCAACCTTTAATTGACCATATCCATATGATGCAAATAAAGCATCCATATCTTTCTTATTTTCTTCATTATATTTGAAACTTGTTTTATCAATAATAGCAAAATAAATTGGAGTTTCTTCACCCTTTTGGATATATATAGAACTACCATCCGCATTGTAAGATGTTGGTATTGCTATACCATTGGAATTACCAGTTATAACATATCCTTCAGGAAGTACAAAACTATGACTACCAATTTTAGATTCACTACCAGCATATTTAGTAGTTGTTGTTCTTGTTGTTGTAGATGTACTTGATGTTTCTTCAGTTGTTGTTGTAGTAGTTGTTGTACTAGCTATATTAGTTATAGTTGGTCCATCTCTAAATGGATTAAGTAATAAATATACTCCATATCCTATTATTCCTATTAATGCAATTATAAATACTATAGCAATAATGGCACCAATACGTTCAGTCCTTTTATCATGCATTTGAGCGTTTTTTATATCACTTCTAACACATCCACATTGAGGACATTGAAGGTATTTAGTATCATATTCATTGCCACAGTTAGAACATGTATACATCTAATCACCTCAACGTAAGAAGCCTAATAAAAATGCAAAACCACCCATTAAACCGAATATTACAGTTAAGATTAACACGATGAATAATATTACAAAGTATGATCTTGCATAATTTCTTCTATTAATATTACTATTAGAAAATGAGAATATAATTAAACAGATCAAACCTATTACAGGTATATTGAATAATAAAGTATAACCAAAGTAAGCAAATGGACTCAATGGTCTATACTCAACAGGTATTCTATCAATATTAATCATAGTATCACTTCCCCATATTAATAATATTATATAACTAAAAAAGTGATATTAAAATCACTTTTTATTTATTTTATTTGCTTTCTCTATTAAAGCTCTAATCTTTTTATCTCTTTCAACTTCATTAACATCTTTAGAAGTATCATTCGTATCTTTAATATTACTAATATCTTCCTTAATCTTCTTAGCTTTATTAATTTTAAATATATCAGTAACAATAATTAAGATAGCTGGGCAAAGAATAATTAATATCCAACCAAGCTTAGATGATAAGAATACTTGTAACTTACCTAGTTGAGGTATCTTAAATAAATATCTACCTACTATATTACTTAGTTTTATTCTGCCAGCATCTTGAGTAGCATTGTTATCTCCCTTAGTCTCATAGTATATAGTTCCTTGGTAATCATACTTCTTAAATATTCTATGAGTAACAGTATATCCGCCTGTATCAATAGAATCTGAATAGAATGTAATAATAGTTCCTTCTTGATTATTAGAAGGTGCAAATAATTCATCATCAGATTTAACATTAACATCTACTATAACATCATATACCATGATGGTTGGTTCCATAGAAGGAGATGCTATCGTATATAAGCTTATAGGTGGTTTAGTTCCATTCTTTTTAGCAATAGTGGAACTAATAATATAGAACACTAAAAAAGAAGCTATAGCAAATAATAGCAATAAAAATATAAATGATAATACTCTAAAAATCTTAATAATTATATTCGTTTCTTTAGTATCCATATAGATATACTCCTACTATCTAAATTATATAAAATGCTATATATATATTCAATAAATAAAAAAGACCTTTACAGGTCTATTTATTACTTAGTTGCATGTATTACAGATATCTTAGCATCAAAATGTGCATTAGGATCAACTTGTGCTCCATCTGCTACATATACTTTAACTGTATAAGTATGTGTAGTACCATTTGAAACAGGTCCAGCAAATAATCCCTTACCTACGATAATAGTATTATTACCACTTGGAATCATTACTCTTTCTTCATTAGTTGGAATAACTGCTCCATTGTTAGCATCATTTGAAGAAGTTAATGTATAAACTAATTGGTTATCACCAAATGAATTATTAGATACATTTAAATCTACTTCATAAGTTAGATTAGATGATCCTGTAATTAATCCGTTGATAGTAAATGTCTTAGTTGCTACTAAAGTACCAGGTGTAGCTGCTCCAACAGATATACTTGAATTAGCTTCATGTTCTACTGTTAACATACCATTTGTAACTTCAATAGTAGTTTCTTTATTCTTACCATTCATAGATATATTAAAATACCCAAAAGTAGCTCCTGCTACGGCAACTAAAAGAGTTGCGATTGATATAATTGTTAATAAAATTATATTCCCCTTGTTGTTATTTCCCATCTTTAACACTATCCTTTAACATTACAAATAAATAATATCAAAAATAAAGATTGTTTACAATAACTTTATATAAAATAATCACGATTTATTTATCGCGATTATTTTAATTTATTTCCACATGTAGGACAGAAGTCATATGCATCAAATACCTTAGTTCCACATGCACCACAGAAGTTGTTGTGGTATTCAATTTTCTTACCATTTGAAGTAAATTCAATCTTCTTACTTTCTTGAGTAGCTTGAACTTCTTCTTTAGGTTTATTTTTAGCTAATGCCTTTTCCATTTCATATCTTTTAATATATCTTTTTATAACAATTGGTACTGTAACAATTATTACTAAACCTACAATAATTAAATACAATGATTTAGGTAGGTTATCTATAGTTCCAATTATAAATATCAAGGAAATAACTACACCTATTAAACCTTCTTCATATAGACTCTTATATTCATCATCTATCATAGATACAGCTATTAAGACTATTGCTTCAACTAGAGCAAATATCTTTAATAAAATATTAACTGGTAATAATATAGTAAATCCAATTTGAATTCCAGTTGTAACAGCTATAAATACAAGTTTATCAGCTGGCTTAGTTAAACATTCATGTTGGAATAATACTATACCCATAGCTATTAATAATTCAAAAATTAATCCGCTTATTGTTTCATTTGGAATTACTTCAAATATGTAATAAGCTAAGTTAGCTATAAATAAGCCTAAAGATATACCAAATATAACTTTATTCTTACGAGTAATTAATAAATATACTAAGTATACTAATGCAGCTACTAAATAATAAATTGAATCTATACCTGCTATTAGTTTAACCATACTGAAGAATCCATATACACCAAATGCTATAGTCATAGGTAATACTTTATCTTCTTTAACATAGATAATATAGAAATCTAATGCAAATAATATTAAATATATAATACTTGGAATACATTCATCTAAGGATAATCCAATAGTATAGATATTTAAGATAATTAATAATACT
>JAIKYM010000076.1 GCA_024683115.1 Bacilli bacterium | reverse complement strand
TAATAATTTTGATGGCGCTTTAGGTGTCATCGTAAATGATTGTTACTCTATATATTTATGTATTAATATATTTATACTATTATTTATCGTATTCAAAAGTGTATTTAGTAAGATAAATTTATTTAAAAAGGTGTAAATAGTTAAAATCTTAATATAATCATAACAATCTAGTATGATATAATAAAATTAATAAAGTGGGTGTTAATATGAAAAAATATATATTTGCATTATTGGTGTTAATGGTACCATTCTTTGCTAGTGCAGCTGATTGTGCAACACAAATTAATAATTCTCTTTCTAATGTTGATAGTAAGATGACTGGTATTAAAAATAGAATAGATGCATGTATTGGATCTGGTGGTTCAGTTAGTTGTAATGATATTAAAAAAGACTTTTCAACTTTAATGGACGATTCGTATAAAGTATATTATTCATGTAAGTCAGAAGTTACTCTTGGGGATGTTATTTCTACTTATAAAACAAAATTAGATAGTTATGTATCACAGTATAATGATACATATGGTAAGAAGTATAGTAAGTATACTCCTGCTTCTGAATCATGTTATAGTAATATTGCAACTTATAGAGGCAAGGTAAGTACTACATTTGGAAATTTATATGGATGCCAACAATCTCATTCTTGTACGAATGAAAGATTATCTGAATTATATACGACATTTGAAAGTGATGTTATAGATGGATATAAAGTAGCTAATGATTGTTCTACATATACATTAGGTCAAAATTTCAAAACTGACTTAACAGATTGGGTAAGCAAATATAATGGTACATTTGGTAAAAATTTCTCGCCTGGATCATCTCAAACAACTTCAGAATGTTTCAGAGCAATAAGCGATCAACTTACTTATTTAGCTTCAGCTAAAAAGACAATAGTTGATAATGGATATAGTTATGCTAGTGATGGACAAAGCCCTCCAGGTGTAGCATGGAAGAGTTTTAAGCAACAATTAGACGCAGCTTATGTAACATATGAAGGATATCTTTATTCTACATGTGATATGAATTCTTTTTATAATACTTTGGAGGAATACAAAGCTTTCTATGAAGAAAAATCAAATCAAACATATCAAACTCAATATACTCAAGGATGCCGTAGTGATGTTACAAAAGTATCATCTTATTTAAATTCTAAAAGAGAAGAAATTGATAGTAATCAATGTGGTGCAAGCGCTACCGTATCACATGAGTGTTTAACTGCTATTAGGCAATATAAAGAAGCTTTAAAAACCGCTTATAGTAATTTCTATCAAGGAACATATGAAACTTGTGCAACGTCTACAGGAATTGAAGATATTTTGAGAAGTCATGAAGTATTCTATAATAATTTACCTTATGTAATTGCTTCTCAAGAATTATTTGATCCTAAAGATGTACAACAAATTATAATTCATGAAGATCCAGTATTCTGCCCACTTGGTGATGATGTTACTCAAGATTTAGTTGGTATATTAAGAATATTTAAAATTGCGGCTCCTATTTTAGTTTTAGTATATACTGCATATGAAACTATAAAGTCTTTAACTGCAGGCGATATGCAAACTGAAGCTAAGAAATTATTTAAGAGATTTGCTAAGAGATGTATTGCTGCAGTATTGTTATTTGCAATACCAGTTATAGTAGATGCTGTATTCCAATTATTAAATGTTTGGGATGAAACTGGTCGTTGTGTATTTGAAGATACCCAAGTAACCACTAAAGCTGCTGAAACATGTGAACAAAAATGTGGTCATATTGGTGATGAAACTGGTAGACAAGTATGTTTAAATAATTGTACAACAACGAAGAGTGAAACATGTGAACAAAAATGTGGTCATATTGGTGATGAAACTGGTAGACAAGTATGTTTAAATAATTGTCCATCAACCATAACTGCTGGTGAAATGATTCGTTCTAACGATGTTAGTACTACAACAATGATTCACTCAAACGATGTTAATACTACAACAATGATTCGCTCGAATGAAGTAAATACAAGTCAAACTAATTAATAATATATAAAAGATAGTTCTTTATAGAACTATTTTTTTATTGTATAATTTATACATGGTGATTAATATGTTTGATAAGTTCGTACCAGACAAATATTATAAAAGTATATATGATATTGATTATAAAGCTTTAAAGAAAACAGGTGTTAGATGTTTAATCTTTGGATTAACTAATACACTTGTACCTGAAGGAGTTAATAAACCTGATAAAAAACTTAAAGATTTAGTTGAAGATCTTAAAGATATGGACTTTGAAGTTATTATATTATCTAATCAATCTAAAAAGAGAGTGTTGCCTTTTAAAGAAGGCTTATGTGTTGATTCAGCATATTTATCATTTAAACCGTTTAGATTTAAATATCGTAAGATAGTTAAAATATTTGGATATAAGTATTATGAAATAGCTTGTATTGGCTCTAATTTTATTTTTGATATATATCCTGCTAATAAAATGAATTATACTTCTATATTAGTTAATCCATTAAGTATTGATGAATATGTAGTTACTAAGTTCAATAGAAAAATTGAAAATAAAATAGTTGATAAATTAACTAAGAAGAAATTATTTAAGAGGGGTAGTTATTATGAATAAGATTTGTTTTGGATGTGGAGCAGTTTTACAATCTGATGATAAAGAAGCTAAAGGCTATGTACCTGAGGCTAAAATTAATGATTCCAAATATTGCATGAGATGTTTTCGTATGATGCATTATGGAGAACAAAAAGAAGTAGATACTCCTAAAGATGCTAAAGAAATAATTAGAAAAGTTAATAAAGATAATAAGTTTGTTATATTCTTAGTTGATTATTTAAATATTAATAGTTATGTAATAGGTTTATTTCAATCAATCAAGAATGATAAATTATTAGTAATAAATAAAGGCGAATTATTACCTGATAATATTACATATGACATGTTAAAAAAGTATGTTAAAGATATATAT
>JAIKYM010000039.1 GCA_024683115.1 Bacilli bacterium | reverse complement strand
GATGCATTTAAGAAGTATCAAGGTGACACTTCTGTAACATATCAAAACTTAGGAAGATATAATTATACTGAAATGGATGAAGCATTCTCTAAAGCTGCTTATGCATTAAAGGTTAATGAAGTATCTGGTGCTGTTAAATCTTCATTTGGATATCATGTTATTTTAAAGACTAAAGAATACGAAAAGAATTCTTTAGAAGATGAAAAAGCAAATATCTTAGATAAGTTAGTAACTGAAAAAACTTCAAGTGATACTACACTATCTGCTAAAGCATTAATCAGTATTAGAACTAAATATGGTTTAAAGATTAATGATTCAGAATTAGAAGAATTCTATAATAGATATTTAAATAAACAAGCTAATACAAAATAAGAGGTTTAAAACCTCTTTTTTATTTGTATTTTTACTTACTTAGTGCTATTATATTAAATACACGAAAGAGGGATAAAAATGGAAGCTTATAATTTAAGACAAGTGTTACTAGCTTTTAGAAAAGAATACTTAGCAAATAAAAATCAATTACTAGCATTAAAGGAATATATCCAAGTTGTTGGTAAAAATATAAAAGATTATAATTTCTTTCAATATCAAGAAGAAATGAATAAGTATATTGAAATGGAATTAGAAAGAAATGAAAGCGTAATAAAAAAATTATATGATTATGTAAAAGATAGAACAACAAAAGATCATAAAAAACAAATTCAAATATCACATGAATTAGATGGTGAAAAGAGATTCTTAGTATTACCTGAATCAGATGCTTATAAGATTAATGATTCAAAATTAAATCATTTTTACTATGATGTTGATTCAATATTAGGAAGTCAATTCTCACAAGGAATTAAAACACCTGAATTACTATCAAATGATTCATTAATAACTATGAGATTTGATGAAGGTGGTATTACATTTGTAGCAAAAAATGGAAGAGAATATCCAGCTACTTCAATCATTTATGATGGACACTTAGATCGTGTATTAATTACACCACATCATGAAACTGTCTATCCAGATCAAGTAAGTTGCTTATTCAATGCTCCATTTAATGAAACATCATTCCCTGAATATCATAGATCAATATTAGAATCTTCAACTGAATTAAATAAAGATTTTAATATCAAGGGATTATCTGATACTATATCAACTCAATTGTATAAAGTAGTTGATAGTAATGAACAAGTACTATTAAAGAGAATATAAAAAATAGAGATATAAATCTCTATTTTTTATTCTAAAATCCACAAACTATATTAGCATCTATTCTTATATCTTCCCTACCATATGGTTCAACAGGATATATAACTATTTTAGTTTTATCATAGTTGCAATTTGCACCTGTACGATAATTCTTAAATTGAGATAATATAGAATCTTCATTGTTAACTTTATATTTAGCTAATTCTCTTAATGTTAAAGAAATACCATTTGGATAATTACTAGCATTCTTTACTCTTGTTTCATCATCATCTCCAAGAATATGTACATAGTAATAATCTCTATAATAATCTTTAACTACAGTATTCATAGTACTATATAGTTTGTTTTCTTCTTTCTTTTGTCTTTCTTTAAAAACAAATATTAATACTACCGCTACTGTTATAGCTACTATACCAAATATAATTGTTAATAACATCTTTATTTGTTTATTCATATTAATCTCTCCTACTGAATCTAGATAGATAATATAACATTTGTAATAAAATTGTTAATATAGCTGCTACATATGTAAACGCAGCTGCTTTAAGCATCTTTTTAGCATATTTATAATCTTTATCTTGAATTAAATTATAATCTTTAATAAATGTTAATCCACGTTTAGATGCATCTAATTCACATGGTAAAGTAACAATTTCAAAGAATAATCCTACTCCCATAAGAATGACACCTGCATATATTAAATCTAATAAACCTATTACACATCCAACTACAAGTAAAACATATGATATTTTTTCTCCTAGTGATACTACAGGTCCAAGTCTATGTCTTCTTTTAAACCAACTATAGTTTTGATAATCTTGGACTGCATGACCTGCTTCGTGTGCAGCTATAGATGCAGCAGCTATGGTCTTTCCATGAAATACTTCAGAAGATAATCTTAAAACCTTACGTGATGAATCATATGCATCAGTCATGGTTCCTTTAACTTCTACTATATATATACTAGTTAAACCATTGCTATCTAATATCTTCTTAGCTACATCATATCCAGTAAATCCTAGTTCATTATTTTTCTTCTTAGTAGAGTTATATGCAGATCTAACTTTAATGGATGCATATAAAGGAATAATAAGCATTAATAAATAACATATAATTGTTACTTCCCATCCCATATAAAACACTCCTAACTGTTAATAATTCTATATGTTGTTCCTTCTCTTGTATCTAATAATTCGATTCCTTTAGCTAATAATTCATTTCTAATTGAATCTGCTAAATCAAAATCTTTATTTTTCTTAGCTTCTGCTCTCTTTTCAATTAAAGCCATTATTTCAGCATCATTTTCTGATTCTTTCTTTTCTTCAATTAAATTAAGAGCAAATACTTTATCGTACTTATTAACTAAATCTAACTTTGTATGACCATTTACTTGTTCATCTTTTAATAATTCATATAATACAGATATTGCATTAGCTGTATTTAAATCATCAGATATAGCTTCAATAAATCTATTATTATATTCTTTAAATGAACCATCGTCTAAATCACCTTCATCTTTAATACTAGCTATTTTTGATTTTAACTTCTTTAAAGTTTGTTCAGCTTGATTCAAATTATCATAAGTAAATAATAATTGTTTACGATAATGTGAGTTTAATACCATAAATCTAAATGCTAAAGGATTATATCCTTGTTCTTCAAGAACAGATACAGTAAGTATAGCACCATTTGATTTACTCATCTTACCTGATTCATCATTTAAATGTTCATTGTGGAACCAATAGTTGCACCACTTATGTCCTAGGTATGATTCACTTTGTGCTATTTCATTTGTATGATGTGGGAAGATATTATCTACACCACCACCATGTATATCTAAGTGTTCTCCTAAATATTTAATAGAGATACCTGAGCATTCAATATGCCAACCTGGATACCCTTTACCCCAAGGTGAATCCCATCGAAGTTCTTGATGTTCAAATTTAGATGTAGTAAACCATAAAGCAAAGTCTGCTTGATTTTTTTTATTCTCATCTGCTTCAACATCTTCTCTTGCACCTACAACTAATTCATCTTGTACATGATTAGTTAATTGATAATAATCTTTAACTTTTGTAACATCAAAATAAACATTACCACCTGCTTGATAAGCATAACCATCTTCTAATAGTTTAGTAATCATTTTAATATACATATCTATTTCACCAGTAGCTGGTTTAATTAGATCAGGCATTTTACAATTAACCTTTTGGAAATCCTTAAAGAACTCTTTTGTATAAAAATCTGCTATTTCCATTGCTGACTTATGCTCTCTTTGAGAAGCAATCATCATCTTATCTTCACCATCATCTGAATCATTAGCTAAATGTCCTACATCAGTGATGTTCATAGCTCTAGTTACTTGATATCCTAAGTATTCTAAAGTTCTATGTAGTATATCGTGTCCTATGTAATTTCTAATATTACCTATATGTGCATAATGGTATACTGTAGGACCACATGTATAGTATTTAACCTTACCTTCTTCTACAGGTTTAAACTCTTCTATTTGTCTTGTTAATGTATTATATAATTTCATTTATTTCCTCTTCTTTCTATTTTTATAATTAATACAAAATAGAAAGGCAACATCGTTTTGTATACATAATAATCATTTCCTTTAAATGTATTATATAAAAATACCCTTGTTATTTCAACAAGAGTTATTTAATTCTAGGCATTACATAATAATATATATAAACTCCTAAGAACGTTAATAAAAGTATTATAGCTATAATATAACATATAACTATTATTATATCCTTCTTATCAGCTTTTTTAGGTTGTTCTTTTACTTTCTCTTTAACCTCTTGTGTTACTACTTGTTGAATAGGCTTACCATCTTTATCTACTTGTATAACTTTAGCAAAGCCTGCTAATTGTCTTGGTTTATTTATATCATTATTCATATTATCACCTATATTATAAAGAAATTATATCACTTATTTTTCTTTATATAAATAATTAATAAGTGTAGTAATAAACAATTTAAGAGATGGTCTTTCATCATAGTAACCAGATATATTATTAAACACTACACTAATATTATCTATATTACCATATCTAAATATACCATCTATACATACCCTTTCATCTTTTTCAACACTTGTATACTTAGTATTATATTTATTAGATATCTCATTTAATAATTTACCTAATAATACCTTCTTATTCTTTCTTATACCATTTTCATATAAAAGTGTTGTATCAACTAAATAATTATATCCTATATACTTAGTTGACGTTCCTAAAAACTCTAAACACTCGATAATCATATTCTTCACTCAAAACACCCCGGAAATATTTTAGAATAAAAAGGAGACATATACAAATGCCTCCTGTGTTTTAAAGTATATAGATTGGTTTGAGTTTATATGAAAAGTTTATTATTTTTTATATAAAATTGAAATATCAATTAATTATCATCTTTAATTAATATTATATATCAGTCTCATTATCATCCTCCTTTGTATGATCTAATGATAATATACCAATGTGAAATTTATATGAATATTATATGAAGATTGTATTAAGTGTAAAATAAAAGAGATTCATACAGAATCTCTTAAGAAATCATAACTATAGATTGTAATATATAATCATATGCATCAAGTGGGAATATTGTATTACATGCTACACACTTACCTGTATTAGCTAAGTCAGCAGGTTCACCACAGTTTGGACAATGTCTAGATTCACTTAATGCTTTTGCATCTTTAGATTTCTTTAATACAAGTTTATAAGTTCTTTCAACTCTTTCTTGATCATCACCAGAAATCTTTTTACCATTTGATAAATCAATTATATAGTCTAAGTATCTGCCAACTAATGTTACTTCAGCTAATATATTACCTTCATCGTCTAAATGAATCTTATCAATATTTGTTGATTTAACATTTAATTGTCCATACATATGTCTTTGATTCTTAGCTTTACAATCCTCAACTTGAGGTGTATATTTTTGCATTACTTCATCAGATACTTTATGATCTACTCTTGATAAATCATTAAACATTAATGCCGTATATAACATTACATAAATATTATCTACCTTAGTATAGAACATACCATTGTCTAATGTACTATCAAAGTCATTTATATTTGTACTAGTAGCAGGAACAGCTGGTTCTTCTTTACCTAATAAGTTATCATAAGCTTTTTCAATATCACTTGGATCAACAAAACGAATTGAATTATATGCTTCATTGAAATCACTACAAGGCATTTCTTCTCTCGTGGCTGTTTTAATAGCTTGACTTAAAATACAATTTGGATTTTCAGAAAGTATATAAGCTAAACTTACAGCATTCTTAAATTCTGGTCTACCAAGAGTTCCACCAAAGAATGGTTCTAAAGACTCATCTACTTTATCTTCATCAGTCTTAGTTAAAAACCAGTTAGCTCTAATACTTTGTGCATCAACTGATAATCTTAAGAACTTTTCTAGGTCTAATTGATCTTTACGTTCAATTAATGTATCTAAATTTGAAAGATCACTATCAGATACTACACCATAGTAAATTGATTTAGCTATCTTACTATCTTTATTATTAATTAGTTGATAAGCCATATTTATAATACTTACTTCATCAACTCTATCTAATGTACCACGTTGGAATTGTTTTTGTTCACGTTCATCAGCTAAACTATAAACATCAAAATCTTTTCTTGCAGTTAAACCAAGCATTTGCATAAGACCTACAAAGTTACGATTCATGATGCAACTAATCATTTGTTGACCAGTTGCATCATTTTCGTCTAATATTTTTTGTTCTTTTACTTTTCTATTTGAATTTGCTTCATAAATATTAACTAAATATATCATAAATAACTCCTAGTAATAAATTCCTTTTACATTTTCTTTCTTAACGATGACAAATTCTTTAGATCCTTTAACAAGTACTGCTTCACAGTAAGGACATTTTTGAGATGCTCTATCAGCTAACTCACCACCACAATTTGGACAATGGTTAATTTCATCTCTAATACTTCTCTCTAATGTAATAACATAATTGTTATCCATTACTTTATTTGGATCACCATGTTTTACTTCATTAGTTGCAGTATTAATAACATAGTCTGTCATTTGAACATGTAATTTAACTCTTACTTCTTCAGTTAATTCAGTTTTATTAATAGATAAGATACCACCATCAATGAATGTGAAGTTATCCATGATATTCTTGCCCATCTCTAATTCTAGAGTTTCAAGTTGCATCTTATAGTTATTGAATAATTCATCTCCTAATAAAGATCTTAACTTATCATAGTCAAAGTCTGTCCAAGCTTTTTGAACTTCAACAAATAAATCAAATACTTTAGGTACTAATTCTAATGAACTTAAAGTTGGATCTATTGCAGATATTTCTTCTGGCGTCATCAACTTCATTGAATAGTTGTTAGTTGAATTACCAAATTTAGCATTACCACCTTTTTTATCATTCTTAGAATAAACAATAACTAGTATTATAATTACTACTATTACTATAATTACAAAGAATCCATCACTACTACTTGAAGATGATGATGACGAAGATGATGATCTATGAGACGAAGATGAACTATGACTACTAGAATAACTTCCGCCTGATGAATAGCTACCTCCACCTCCACCTGATGAATAAGATGAATCCCATCCTGAATCTGCTATACCTTTATAGAAAGGTAGTATTAATACACAAATTCCTAAAACTAATAATAATCCTTTTAATAAACGATTTCTCATATTTTCCTCCTATTAATATAATTATATCATTACAATTTATAAACTTGAATAAATTATCTTACTTCAAAGTTACATATTACACATCTATTGTTCACAACTCTTCCTCCACAATGAGGACAAAAGTTAGCAACACTTTGAACCGGTTGAACTGGAACTTGCTGTTGTACTGGTTGTACAGGTTGATATGCTTGAGTTGGAAATACAATAGGTGTTGTTTGATATGCAGGATTTGGATAAACAACTTGTTGTTGATTATTGTTAATAACATATTGTTTATTTTGAAGTGATGTGTCTACACAAGGTGATCCATCAAAGTTTGTTGGTATCTTTGCATGTTTCTTAATTAAAATAATACCTATTACATAAGTTAATATAACAAAGCCAAAGAATAATGCGATATACATATCATTTTGTACAGATACATAATGCATAATTATAGAATCATATATGGTATGTGTTATAACTGGCGCAAATATTGATAATAATAAATGTAATAAAGCACCTTTGTTATCTTTCTTAACTAGTCTATCTTTTGATAAAGAGAAGAAATAACCCATAAATACTGCATCTACTGCATGTCCAGGAACAGCTGTAACTGCTCTAAATAATCCTGTAGCTACACCACTTTGTGCTACATATAATACATTTTCAACAGCAGCAAATCCTAAAGATGAGAATACAGCATATACTATTCCATCATAAGCATGGTTGAATTCTCTTCTTCTATATGTACATAGATAAATAATAATCCATTTACCAAATTCCTCTATCAATGCAATTCCTACAAATACAGATAAGAATGTTCCAATAAAAGTAGGAAGATTACTAGTTGGATACATTTCTTCGACTATTAATTCAAGTATGGCAATTGGTACAACTGATACTCCACCAAATAAAAATAGTCTTGTTAATAATCCTCTAGGCTCTTTATCAACATCTTTCTTATAAATATATGTTAACAATAGAACTACAGGCACTAAAGCTATAACAAATAAAAACTCCATATAATCACTATCCTATAAAAGATTATAACAAAAAACTATTAAGTTTAAAACTTAATAGTTTAATATTATTTAAAGAAACCTTTAAATAGTTTATTTAATGTTTTATCTATTATCTTATTTTCAGTTTTATTAACAACTTTTTTACCTAATTTATAGCCAATAGAATTTTTTCTTTCTTTTTCAGCTTCCTTAGCTGCTTTCTCTTGTGCTCTTTGTTCAGCTAAAGCTTTCTTCTCTTCTTCTTTTTGAAGTTTTTCTTGTAATCTTTGTTGTTCTTTAGCTAATCTTTCTTCTTCCTTAGCCATCTTTTCATCTATCTTAGCTTGTTCAGCAGCTGCCTTAGCTTCTTCTTGTGCTCTCTTTTCTTCTTCCATTTGAGCAAATACTACATCATTTTTTTCTTTAGCTGATTCTCTATCAACCTTTTCTTCATATGTACCATATAAATCTGAGTTAAGAATAATACTTCTTCTTTCTTCATCAGTTATTGTACCCATACGTGATTGAGGTGGTAATATCTTAATACTCTCAGTAATAGTTGGATTACCTTTGTCATCTAATACAGATACTAAAGCTTCACCAGTACCTAAATTTTGAATTTCTTTCATAGTATCAAACTTAGGATTAACTCTGAATGAATCAGATGCAAGTTTTAAACTTCTTTGTTCTTGTGGTGTATAAGCATGTAGAGCATGTTGTACACGATTACCTAATTGAGCTAATATTTCTTCAGGAATATCTCCAGGTAATTGAGAAACAAAGTATAAACCAATTCCTTTAGATCTAATTAATTTAACTATCTTAATAATATGATCAATTACAGTCTTTGGCATATCATCAAATAATAAGTGTGCTTCATCTATAAAGAATACTAGTTTAGGTCTTTCAAGATCACCTACTTCAGGCATTTTATCATATACCTCATTTAATAACCATAATACCATTACTGCATATGAACCAGGATGTCTAAATAATTCTTGAGCATCTAAAATATTAATCTTACCATATCCTGTATCAACATCTACTCCTCTTAAATTATTAATATCAAAAGATGGGCAACCAAAGAAATTGTCTTGTACATCTTCCATTAATTCCATAACATTTCTTTGAATAGTAGTTATAGATTGAGATGGTAAATTACCATATTTCATTGAATAACTAGCTCTATTATTATTTACATATACTAACATTGATTGTAAGTCATCTAATGTATCTATTTCTTTTCCTTCATCAGCAGCTATCTTATATACCATAGATAATACTGAATCTTGTGTATCAGTTAAATCTAACATCTTAGACATTAATCTATGTCCTACTGCTTGAACTGTAGTTCTTACAGGATGTCCATTTTTACCATATACATCTAAAAATCTAACAGGGAATTTAGCATATTTAAAATCATCTTGAATTCCTAATTTATTAACTCTTTCATTTACGCTTTCACTTTCTTGTCCAATGAAAGCTGTACCAGCTAAATCACCTTTTACATCTATCATAAATACAGGAACACCTGCAGCAGAAAAACTTTCAGCCATTACTTTTAATGTAATAGTTTTACCAGTACCTGTGGCACCTGTAATAAGGCCATGTCTATTAGCCATGTTTAATAAAACATTTACTTCTGTATTTTCATTTTTACCAACTAGTATTTTTCCATTTTTATACATATTATTCCTCTTTTCCAGTTTTGAAAATGTTCATAACTTAATTATAAAAAAAATAGACTAATATGTCTATTTTTTTCTTAAATATTCTCTTACAAAGGTGTCTTCTTCTTTTCTAGCTCTTTCTTCAAAATCATTATCCTCAGGATATTCTTTGCCTATTAATTCATATAGATCAAAGCCATACCTAAACTCATGAACATTAATTAATGCAGTTTTTAGATTATGAACTTTAGGTACAACCATACGGATTTTTCTTAAAATACCATGTTCTATCTCAGGGAAAATACCATAGTAAGAAAGATCATCTCCACCATCGAAGTATTTTAAATTACTTCTTAAATATGATGAAATAACTCCATCTCTAAAATAAGTATCTATATCATAATCGCTTAGAGTTAGTCCATATACTTCATCTCTTAATTGTTGTCTTGCATTACCATCTGAATGAAGATCTAATAATCTATCAGGATTTATGAAATTATCAAAATCAGCCCTTAACTTATAATATTCTAAAGTATCATAGAATTCCATTTCTATTTTATCTAAAATTCTATCTACATCTTCTCTATCACGAGAATAATAATAACGTCTTAATAATTTATAGTATTCATTGAATGCTTCTATCTCAGAGTCAAATTGTTTCATATCATCTTTTAAAACCTCACGGAATGATTCGCGATGTGGTTTAAATTGTGAGAAAAATAATACTCTTCTATATAGTCTTAACAATTCCTTTTTCTCTCTATCATTTTCTTTTATTATTTCATCAATTGCTGTCATAACTTATCACTCTTATTCGAAACGAATATAACTAATATACCACTTATAAGCATAATAATAAAGTAAAAAAGGCAAAAATAAAAAGACCATACGGTCTTCTTATTTAATAATTAACCTTCAATGCTGTTAACAAATGCTACAGCTTTGTCAACGAACTTGTTAACAAACTTAGAAATGAAGTTTTCTTTAGCTACTTTTCCTTCTAAGAAGCTTACAACAAATGTGAACTTAATAATTACAACAAAGAAATCAACTACGCTATCACAAATATTTAAGATAGACTTAATTGGATTTAATAAATATTGATGTAATTTCATGATTGATACAGGTTTGTCTAGATAACTATTCAATACAGCTACTAAGTTATCGATTGTGTTGTATACTAAATTGTATCCATCAACAATGATACTCCATACAGTTGTGAATAGCATTAATCCAATATAGAATGTTACTACTCTAACTATAACTCCTTTAAGATTATCTACTTCACAAAATACTAGTAATAAAGCAGTTACTGTTAATAGAGTTCCTAAACCAGCAAAAATACTAGCTACTAGTAAGATTGAAGCTAAACCTGTAGATACTTTAACTTTGTTCATCATACACTCTTCCCTTCTAGAATAATTATATTATACGATATAATTAATTACAATATTTTTAAGTTATTTTTTGTATCTATCATTAAATTTTTCTATTTGAGATTTGCGTCTAACATTAACTTTACCATATTCATCATACATAGAAGTATCATCACCTATTTTGGGATACATAGTAATTATATTTGTGGTATTAGGTAATGTTACTGCTACTAGTTCATCTAATTCACTTATACCATCTGTACCTACGCCATCTTCTCTAATAAAATACTTATCAAAGAAATCTACTGGAACTGAATCTTCTATATTTAATCTAGATGTTATATCTTCATATAATTCTCTAATATTACTATCATTAAAAGAAGACATCATCGGATCTATAAAATGTTTTTCTCTTATATATTCAATAGCTTTTTCTTTATTAAAATGATTGTATTGATTAGTTGAATAAGAATAAGCTCTACACTTACCATCTAACATGCTTAAATGTGTTCTTAACATATCTATATCATGATTTCTAATTTCTTCTTCATCTATTACATTATCAAATAAACTTCTTAGTGTATCTATCTTACCTAATCTAAACAATATTAATGCATATAAAGTAATATGGAATTCAAATAAATTATCTGTTTGTTCACTTAATACATGGTACATACATTCTTCAGCATCACCAAACTTCTTAGTGCGATAATATAACGTAGCTAATTTAGAATAATGTTTAAAGTTATTTTCTATCTTAACTATATTCTTTAATGCTAAATCGTATTCTCTTATTTCAGTATAAACACTAGCTAATAAATCTAATCCAAAGTAAGGGTTATTATTCTCTCTAATTATTCTATTACCCATTTGAATAGCTTTATCATATTCAAAATTATTTAGATAAATAAAACCTATATCAGCTAATGCTTTAACATATATAAATGTGCCTTTTATACTTAATGCTCTATGTAAATAATCCATGGCTGTATCTTTATCATTTAGTTTAAAATAAGCATTACCTAGATAGTAATTAACATTTTGTAATAAGTATCTATTAATCGCAGTAGTATCTACTTTTAACAAAGCATCTATAGCTTCTTGATATCTACCTAGATAAGAATTAATGATACCTTTTTTAACAAGAATATTATTACAGTTCTCATGTCCTTCACAAAGTTCTAGTGCGTCTTCATGTTGGTTTAAACTTATAAATAAATTTATAAGTTTTATTCTTGCACGAGAAACAGTATCAGTTTCAATTGATAAGCTAATAGCTTTACGATAATAGTATTCTGCTTGATCAATTAATCCTGAATCAGCTAATACATCAGCATATATAGTATATGCAGTTATATAGTTTTTTTCTTTACCAAAGTCATAAGAAATATATTGCTTTGCTAATTCAATAGATTGTTCATTTTTATGTTGCATTGATAATAATCTAGCTTTATAAATATATATTAAATAATCATGTGGATAGCTAGCTATATATGATTGAATTAATTCTTCGGCAGAATCTAATTCATGATTAGAAATTGCTCTATCTATCTCATTTATAAGTTGTGAATTAAAATACTTATTGTAAGCCATAAAAAAACTCCCTTTAGTTGGGAGTATTATAACATAGATTATTCGTCGAATCTAGCATCTAAATAATAAATAGGTTTACCATCTTTAACACATTTAATTTCCCAATCTGTAGGTAAATTAGAAATAGGATTTTCATCATTGTAAAGATCTAAAGAAACCCTCTTAAATGTATACCAATATTGAGATAAAGTCTCTAAAGAATATTGGAATAATCCCTTATTATCTGTCTTTAAAATTATATGTTTATTTTTCTTAAATACTCTATCATATAATTTTAGATAAGATTCATGAGTAAATCTCTTCTTTTCATCAATTGGTTTTGGCCAAGGTTCAGAGAAAGTTAAATAAATAGTATCTATTTCCTTTCCAAACATTGTAGCTATATCACTAGCATTACCACATATTAATTTTAAATTAGGTATATTTTTAGAAACTAGCTTTTGTACTGCTGTAGCTGTTTGTGATTCATTCAATTCTAAACCTATAAAATTAATCTTAGGATATTTTTTAGCCATTTCAATAATAAACTCTCCTCTACCCATTCCTAACTCTAAATGAATAGGATTTTTATTACCGAATGCTTGCATCCATCTATTCTTATTGCTTTGAGGATTCTTAACAACATATGAAGAATTATTTAATATGTTTTTAGCATCCTTGATTACATTGTATTCCATAAAATCATCTCTTTCGTTAAATACTATATCACATATCTCGCTTTTTTTCACTTGGATATAATATATTCATAAGTGTTGTACTATTTGTTTGCCATCCATTTGCAAGCATATGTTTTAATCTTTCTTCATCTACACATATAAAACCTGATTTATTAGAATATACAATCCATTTAACATAATCACCTGAATCTATTCTATAAATAGTTTTAAGATTAACTTTATTATCTTTTTGATGATATAAATTAAACTCTCTATATTGTATTCTTAATAATTCATTAAATAATAGATTAATATATTGCTTACCTTCATGATAGCCACTAAAAACACGTTTAAATCTATTTAAGATATAATCTATTCTAAATTCAACTATTTCTTTTGATGTATGATTAGAATAATCATATGCAAATAATTCATCTTTAGATTCTACGATTAATTTATCTGTATAATCATTATCACTATCAACAAAACCTAACTTCTTATCCATTTCAATATCATCCATAATTGGAATAATATCATATGTACCTGTTCCATCATCTTGATAGCCAAAATGTCTTGTAAAACAGTTAGATTGAATCAAATATAAATCTAATGTTAAATCTAACATTAATTTATATGTATATCCATCTTGAGTTAATAAAACTTCATTAGCTACATGATCTTCACCAAATAATCCACGTGCACCATCTAACCTACGTTTGATAACATTACACTCAATACCATCTATTCTATTTAATACTTCTGCAAGTATTTGAGATATTTGTACACAAGTTTGATATCTACCTATAAACTCTTTAGTATTTATCTTTTTACCATACCCTAAAGAATGATCATTAACAACACGATAATCATAACTAAATAACTTGCCTAAGTTTATATATATCCATCTTACTTTTTCAATAGGTGTTAAATTATCTGGCATAAGTTCTTCAACTAATTGAATATCACTCAAAACATCTTCATCATTAAGATTTACCATTTCCCTAGCTATTAATTCACTTTTAATTATTTTTAATTGATTATATAAATCATCTGGTACTTCATCTTCGTCTTTTATTAATTCACGTACAACATTAGCATCTAAATCAAATAAATTATTTATATCTATGTAATTATCCACATAAATCACCCAACCACTTATATTATATCTATTAAAAAGAAAAAAGTGAACAATATGCTCACTTAAAACTCTATAGTTCTTGGTTCACTTGTAAAAGAATAGAATGTAGCTGTAGCATGTTCAAAATATAATACTTGAGTATTATCATCTTGAGCATCATACATATTCTTTAAAGTTGGATTCTTATCTAACATATCTTCTTTAGCTTTAATGTTGTCATCATTAACAAGTGTACCACTTACTCTTAACCATGTACCATCTTTAAAAGCACATAGTTCAACTTTAGGATTATTTGCTATTTGCTTAGATACATTTTTTACCTTGCCTGTTTGAATATATAAATGATTTTCAAATATTTCAGCAGTTCCAAATGGCCTAACTCTAGGTTGATCACCTTCAACTGTAGCTAAATAATAAACTCCACATTCTTTTAAAAAGTTTTGAACTTCTTCCATTTTTATTCTCCTTATTTATTGCACTTTTGAATGAAAGTATTCTTGTACGCTTCAACATTACCAACATCTAGCATTTCACCATAAGGCATGAAAGCAATCATACCATCTTTTTTTCTTACATCATCAAGAACACTTGTGATTTGATATTCACCACGTTCTGTCTTTTTATTCTTGATATTTTGTCTTAGTAATTTAAATACTTCACTAGTTAAAATATATTCACCAAATACAGCAAAGTATTTCTTCTCTTTATTAACTTTAGTATAGTATTTTTCTTTAGCTATACTTACATCTGGTTTTTCAACCATCTTATCTACATCAAAATAATTCTTACCTTTATCAATTGTTCCACACAATATACCATATCTTGAAACTTCTTTTTCAGGTACTTCACATACAGATACAGATAACTTATTAGTTTTAGAATAACATTGTAAGAATTGTTGAGTACATGATTTATTAGTATATGATTTATAAATTTGATCTCCTAATACTAATAGAACTGGTTCATTTCCAACTAAATCTTCACATAAAGATACAGCATGTCCTAAACCAAGTTTTTCTTTTTGATATACATACTTAATCTTTTTACCTATTGCTTGAATCTTAGACTCATATTCTAATAATTCAGGTGATAACTTTGTTGTTATATCATCTGATAATTTATACTTAAATAATTTATCATAATCTTTCTTATCATTTTCATCTATTATTAAGATTATTTCCTCAATACCAGCATTAACTACTTCTTCCATTAGGACAAGTATTACTGGTTTAATAATACCATCTGAATCTACTATTGGTAAGAATGCTTTCTTTAAACATTTAGTGATTGGAAACATTCTTGTACCATTTCCTGCTACTGGAATAATAGCTTTCTTAACAGGTTTAGTTGGCTCAATTGTTAACTCAAATGCATCCATGTTTAATTCTTTCTTAAAGTACTTTTGAATTAGTTTTTGAGCATCACGATTCTTAGCTAAGATTTGAACTGTTCCATCACCTTGAGAACCTACACCTTTTCTTCCGTATGATAATCTCTTAATATAAGGGTCATTTAATACTTTATGTAAAACTGGTGCAGTTAATTCACTTGGACAACATGGAGCAACTTTTGCATCAAAGTTAGCTTGTGCTTCATTCATCATTTTACCAACTTTATCAACCTTACCTGCTTCAATATATTCAACACATTGATTAACTATTTTTTCATTGTCTTTACCTAATGCTTCATGTAAGATCCTATCTTGTTCATTTTCAGCAAAAGGATAAGATCTATTTAAATCACCTAATATCTTTACTGTATCCTTCTTAGACATTAAATCAGCAAATACAAAATAAAGAGGTTTTTGAACTTTTAATTCTTTTGTTTCAATTTTATCCCCATCAAAAGTCATTAGAACTGGTTTCTTCCCATATGCACATGCTTGATCTAATCTACCACATCTAGATGGAGTTGTTATTTCACCTTGATAAGCTAAATCCATTTCACCTGATAGATTTAAATGTAGATTATATAATTGATTGAATGCACGAGCAACAAGTACACATATTGCCGCACTTGAAGATAAACCTTTTTTCTCTGGAATAGTAACTTTAGTTATTTCAATATCGATACCACCTATGTTGTACTTTTCCATGATACAAGCAGCAACTCCAGCTACATAACTCCAATAGCCGCCTTCTTCCGCTTTCTTTTTAAGCTTTTCATAATCCATATCACATTTAAATTTTAAATGATTTTTACTATTTGTAATAATCAATTCTTTTGCAATTGATGCTTTAGCGTATATACCTTCTTCAATACCAGTTACAATTGCATATCCTTTGTTAACTTTATTATTTATTCCTCTATATTTTCCTGCCCAGTCACTATGTTCGCCCATGATGCATAATCTACCTGGCACAAATAACTCTATAACCTTATTCTTCATAAAGCCCTCCCACAAAAATGTAACACCAAATTAAAAAAGATTGTTGTCGACCAATGTTGCTATTACATTATATATAAGTATTATATCATGTATGCTCTATAATTGTTAACAAAAAAAGATATTAATACCTTATTAATATCCTTTTAACCTTTAATTTTATATTTAGCAATACAATATAAAGCTCTGAATCCATCTTTCAATTTAATCTTTTTACCCTCTTCTTTAGTTCTAGGATAATAGTGAATTGGAACTTCAATTAATTTAACTTTCTTCTTAGACATCTTAGCTGTTATTTCAGGTTCAAAACCAAATCTATTTTCTTTGATATCTATACTTCTAATTAAATCACCCTTAAAAGCTTTATAACATGTTTCCATATCAGTTACTTTTAATCCAGTCATGAAATTAGATAATCCTGTTAATACCTTATTAGCTAATTGATTTTGTTTATATCCTTTATATTCTTTTTCTAAGAATCTAGAACCATAACAAACATCACATTCACCATCTAAAATAGGTTTTACTACTGAAGGAATTTCCATTGGATCGTATTCAAAATCTGCATCTTGAACAATTACAACATCTCCTGTTGTTTCTTTAAATCCAGTTCTTAATCCTGCACCTTTACCTTTATTAACTTCATGGTATAAAACTTTATCAGCATATTTTAAACCATCTTTTTCAAGTATTTCTCTAGTACCATCTGTAGAATAATCATCTACTACAATTATTTCAACTGTAGCATTTGGTATCTTAACTTCTCTTACTTTCTTTAAAACATCAATAACTAACTTCTTTTCATTAAATACAGGTATAACTATTGATACTTTACTTGTTTTAACTTCCTTTTTAGATTCTTTTTTTACATCTTTATTCTTAGTTGTTTTCTTTTCAGTCTTTTTCATATTTACCTCCCATATATTTTAATATTTTGACACTGCAAAATACTTAATTAAATCTTCCTCAAACTCTTCTTTTTTCTTAGTATCCATATCAGATACTGTTGCATTAACAGACGTGTAATAACATCCAGGTGCAAAATAATAATAATTATACTTAGATTTATTTTCACTTGAAAATAATGAATCACCTAAGAAACAATTAATATCTGATACATCAATATAATCTAGTATTGTCGGTACCAAATCTAATGAATTTCTGCCATTTACATCTATTACTCTCTTTTTAACACCTTTATGGTATATAAAGAATGGTACTTCATCTAAGAAACTAAAATATCTACTATAATTAGGATATGCGGCATAGAAATCGTGATCATCATAAGTCGCATGATCTGTTGTGAAAATAACTATAGTATTATCAAACAAATTAGATTCTTCAAACTTCTTCATAAACTCACCATAATAATAATCGAAATTATGGAATTTATTATATAAGCTATTTTTACAATTTTTATAGCAATGCTCACTATTGTCCCAACCTATATGTGTTTCGACATTATAAATTGATAATAAAAATGGTTTATTTGTTTGATTTAATTCTATAGCCTTATCATATAGATATTCAAATTCTTTACCACTATTTTCTTGTTCAACAAGGAATGATAATACTTCATCAAATCCCATCGAATTCAAGTATGTAGTAAACTCTTCATTTTCAGTTTCAACATTAACAAAGTAAGTACTATAACCAGTATTTTTTAAAATTCTTTGAAGCGATACTAGTTACAAATATATTCTTGTACAAAACAAAGCCAATTACTATAAGTAATAATGAATACAAATACTTAATTAATACTGTATGCTTCATTCATCCACCTCGATTATACAAATTATTATATCATTTTAATATTTATCTATTATTTTAAATACATTCTTTTCTTCACTATCATTAAATGAATCAACGAAACTAAATTTATCTTTAACTGATCTATCAGTTAAATGTGTTTCAACAACACCACGATAAATTTCAAATGATATATTCTTAGAATCATCTTCTACTATTTCTTCTGATTTCTTAACATACTTAAAATATTTAACAACTGATTTATATATTATTTCATTGTTCTTCTTTTTCTTATCATCCATTTTTTCATTATTATAAACTGGAACAGCTTTATTATCTTTCAAATCAAAATATTGAAGTTGTCCATATGGAGCTGATAAGAAATATTCTAATATTAATGAATAATTATATATTCTTAAATAATCATTATTATTGTTATTATCATATGT
>JAIKYM010000119.1 GCA_024683115.1 Bacilli bacterium | reverse complement strand
ATAGATGAAGAAGTAGATGCTATTATTCTTGATGAATCATATATAGATGTTATCAAAGAATATGATTCTGAATCTTTAGAAAAACTTAGAAAAATACATACAATTGAAATTCAAACTAAAATACAAATCGAAAAATCAAATAAAAATATATCATCAACACCATTTGTTGTTTATGTATCAGGTATTGATACAATGGGAAGAATTTCATCAAATGCTAGAAGTGATGTTAATATATTACTTGCAGTAAATCCTAATGATAAAAAGGTAGCAATTGTTTCTACGCCAAGAGATTATTATTTAACATTACCATCTAAGAATAAAAAAGATAAATTAACTCACGCTGGTATATATGGTATTAATGAATCAGTTAAGGCTTTATCTAGTTTATATGGTGTTAATGTTGATTACTATGTAAGAATTAATTTTAGTTCATTTATAGATATAATAGATACTATAGGTGGTATTGAAGTTGACGTTGAAAAAGATTTCTGTGAATCTAATGAGTTAAGATCATTAGAACAAAAAGATTTAATATGTTTGAAAAAAGGCGTACAAAATTTAAATGGTAAACAAGCTTTAGCATATGCAAGAAATAGACATGCTTTTGCAAATGGAGATATAGCTAGAGGAAATCATCAAATGGAAATCATCAAAGGAATAATTAATAAGGTTAATAGTAAAGAAATATTATCTAATTACAATAAATTAATTGATAGTATGAAAGGTAAAATGTTAACTAATATGAATATTGATGATATTTATAAAATAGCTAAAAAAGAATTAAAAGATAATGGACAATATGAAATTAATTCATATACACCTAAAATTAGTGATATGAATAAGTTAGCTGATTGTTATTCAATTGGTGATTATGCATATGTACTTGAGGGTGATGAAGACTCTGTAAAAGATATATCTGACAAATTAAAAGAAGTGTTGAAATAACACTTTTTTTAATTAAATAATAAAACTTGAATTAATGCATAAAAAGTATTATAATCTTCTCATAAAGCAAGCGATGAAGACGGTATATATTAAGTATATTTAAGAGAGTTTATCATATTGGTGAGAGATAAATAATAAAAAGATATATACAGATCACTTCTGATGTGATTAGGGGATAATCCTAATACGAGTAATACACGTTAAGTATACAAGAAGTAATTAAGGTGGTACCACGATAATCTCGTCCTTTGGAGATAATCGTGGCCTTTTTTATTTAAAAGAAGGGATGATAAAAATGAAAAACTTTAAAGAATTGGATAAAAGACCAGTTAATGAAGTAGAATCAAGTATCTTAAAAGAATGGAAGAAGAATAAGATATTTGAAAAAACAATTGAAAACAGAGAAGGTAAGGAAGACTTTGTATTTTATGATGGACCAATCTATGCAAATGCTAAACCAGGTATTCACCATGTATTAGCTAAAGCTATTAAGGATTCTTTTACAAAATACAAAACAATGCAAGGTTATAGAGTATTAAGAAAGATAGGTCTAGATACTCATGGTTTACCAATTGAAGTTAATGTAGAAAAGAAATTGGGATTCAAAGGTAAACAAGATATTGAAAAGTTTGGTGTTGAAAACTTCTGTAAGGAATGTAATAAAAACACAGCTTTAAATATTGATGAAGTTAATAAAGTAACTGATATGATGGGGCAATTTATTGATTGTGAAAATCCATATGTAACATGTTCAAATGAATTCATTGAATCTGAATGGTGGATTATTAAAGAAATGTTTAATAAGGATTTAATCTATCATGGAAATAAGATTTTATGGTATTGTCCTAGATGTGGAACTGAATTATCTCAAAATGAAGTTGCACAAGGATATCAAGAAGATCCAGTAAACTCAATCATCTTACCATTTAAGAAGGCTGATGAGGATGTTTACTTCTTAGTTTGGACAACAACTCCATGGACACTTATGGCTAATGTAGCATTATGTGTTAACCCAAATTACAATTATGTTAAAGTTGAATCACAAGGATATAAGTTTATCTTATGTGAATCATTAGTTGAAAAAGTATTAGGAGAAGAAGTTACTGTACTTGAAACTTACAAAGGTACTGATTTAGTTGGTACTAAGTATGATCAGTTCTTACCATTTGTTAAAGTTGAAGGTAAAGCATTTGAAGTATTAAGTGATGAATATGTAACTGATTCAGATGGTACAGGTATCGTTCATATTGCTCCAGCATATGGTGCAGATGATAATAGAGTAGCTAGTGCTGCAGGAATAACATTTGTTAATCCAGTTGGACCAGATGGATGCTATACTGAAGGACCTTGGGAAGGTAGATTAGTTACTGATCCTGAACTTGAAATTGAAATAATTAAATACTTAAAAGAAAATGATAAGTTATTCAAGAAGATTAAATTAACTCACGACTATCCACATTGTTGGAGATGTAAGAGTGCATTAATCTCTTATCCAAAACCAGCTTGGTATGTTGCTACTACTAAGTATAAAGATAAAATTATTGAAGCTAATAAGAATATTAATTGGTATCCTGATTATGTTGGTGAAAAGAGATTTGCTAACTGGTTAGAGAATATGATTGACTGGGGTATCTCAAGATCAAGATATTGGGGTTGTCCACTTCCAATCTGGAAGAATGATGAAACTGGTGAATTATATTGTGTAGGTTCTCGTGAAGAATTACAAGAATTAGCTATTGAAGATGTAGATGTAATGAATCTTGAATTACATAGACCATATATTGATAATGTACATATTAAATCACCTAAGACTGGTGATACATTAACAAGAGTTGAAGATGTATTAGATGTATGGTTTGACTCAGGTTCAATGCCTTATGCACAATTCCATTATCCATTTGAAAACAAAGAATTATTTGAATTTCAATTCCCAGCTGATTTTATTGCTGAAGGACTAGATCAAACTCGTGGATGGTTCTATGTATTATTAGTTATTTCAACTATTATATCTGGTGAATCATGCTTTAAGAATGTTGTTGTAAATGACATGGTATTAGATGGTAATGGTAAAAAGATGTCTAAATCAACTGGTAACATTGTTGATCCAGTTAAAGAGATTGAAACATTTGGTGCTGATAATGTTAGATGGTACATGTTCTACGCATCACCTGTATGGACTCCATTAAGATATGATTCTGAAGGTATTAAAGAAGTTCATAGTAAATTCTTTAACCCATTCAAGAATACATATTCATTCTTCCAAACATATGCAAATATCGATGGTATTGATATTGATGATTGTAAGATTGATATAGAAAAACGTGAATTAATAGATAAATGGTTAGTATCTAAATATAATAAGTTAGTTAAAGATGTAACATTTGAATATGATAGATATGATTTAAATAATGTAGTAAGATTAATCACATCATTCGTATCTGAAGATTTATCTAACTGGTATATTAGACGTAATAGGGATAGATTCTGGAGTAGTGAATTAGATGATTCTAAGAAAGCTGTATATATGACTACATATGAAGTATTAACTGGACTATGTAAGTTATGTGCACCAATTATCCCTTATACTACTGAAGAAATGTATAAGAATTTAACTGGCGAAGAGTCTGTTCATTTAGCTGACTTCCCAACATTTGATGAATCATTAATTAATGAAGAAATTGAAACACGTATGGATTTAGTTAGAGATTTAATCTCAACTGGTAGATATGTAAGAGAAGAAGCTAAGATTAAAGTTAGACAACCACTTAGTGAAGCATTAATTGATGGTAAATATAAAGATATCTTAGGTGACTTAGATACATTAATTAAAGAAGAATTAAATGTTAAAGAAGTAGTATATGTTGATGATTTATCTAAGTATATGAACTTTACTATTAAACCTAATTTCAAAGAAGTAGGTAAAACATTAGGATCTAAGATTAAAGCATATCAAGAAGCTTTATTAGATTTAGCTTCAGATGATATAGATTCATTATTAAAAGAAGAAACAATTACAATTGATCTTGAAGGTGAAAGATTAGATGTTACACCTGAAATGGTAGATGTAAGAATTGAATCTAAAGAAGGATTTAATGTAGGAATGCAAAATAATAAGTTTGTTATTCTTTCTACTGAATTAACTAGAGAATTAATTCTTGAAGGTATCGCTAGAGAGATTGTTTCTAAAGTACAAAATTTAAGAAAAACAAATGGTTATGATATCGCAGATAGAATTAAACTTTACTATGATGGTGAAGAAGATATCTTAGATGCATTTAATCAATTTGCTGATTATATTAAGGATGAAACATTAGCTACTGTATATGAACAAAAGAAGAATGATAATGTTGTTGATATCAATGGCCATGATGTATTTATAACAATAGAGAAGAATTAATTCTTCTCTTTTTATTTTTCTATGGTAAAATATTATTTGAGGGTGGTTAAATGAAAAAGTTTTTAAATATTGTTTACTACATCATTATAGCTATA
>JAIKYM010000022.1 GCA_024683115.1 Bacilli bacterium | reverse complement strand
AAACAAAATAAAGATAAAATTGTAGGTGTATTTTTAACTCATGCACACTTAGAGAATATGGGTGGTGTAGGTGATTTAAAAATACACCTACAATTTTATCTTTATTTTGTTTTAAATATGAATAATCAGGTAAGATATAATCTATACCATATTCATTATCAGTTGCGTACTTAAGACCACAATCAAGCACAAATATCTTATTATCTATTTCAACAACATAAGTATTTTTACCTGATTCATTTAAGCCTCCAAGTCCAAAAATTCTTATTTTACTCATTTAATTCAATTCCTTTCCTAAAAAGAAATAAAGGCTTTTTCAAGTAAATTAAGTATAACATAATATATGTTTTATTTCAATTAATATAAAAAAGATAAACATTATAGTTTATCTCTTATAAGCTTTTTGATATTCACCAGATTTAATATCTTCTATCCATTCTTGGTTATTAACATACCAATTAACTGTATCTTCAATACCAGATTCAAAGTTATGTGTTAATGTCCAACCAAGTTCTTCTTCTACTTTAGTAGAATCAATAGCATATCTTAAATCATGTCCTGGTCTGTCAGTTACATAAGTAATTAAATCTTCACTCTTACCTAATTGTTTAAGTATTGTTTTAACTACTTCAAGGTTAGTTCTTTCAGAATGACCACCTAAGTTATATACTTCACCTATACGACCATTTCTTACAATCAAATCCACACCTATGTTATGATCAGTTACATGTATCCAATCACGAACATTTTCACCTTTACCATATACTGGTATACTTTCATCTTTTAATGCTTTACTAATAACTACTGGTATTAGCTTTTCAGGGAATTGATAAGCTCCATAGTTATTTGAACATCTAGATATTGTTACAGGTAATCCAAATGTTCTATGATATGCCATTACTTGTAAGTCAGCTCCAGCCTTACTAGCTGAGTATGGACTTGATGCATGTATTGGTGTTGTTTCTTTAAACTTAAGATCAGGTCTATCTAATGGTAAATCACCATATACTTCATCAGTTGATACTTGATGATATCTAATATTACCATGAGTTCTACATGCATTCATTAATGTCATAGTACCTAAAACATTAGTATCTGCAAATAAATTAGGATTTTTAATACTATTATCTACATGTGATTCAGCTGCAAAATTAATTACAACATCAAAGTCTTCTTTATCAAATAATTTAGTAATAAAATCTATATCTCTAATATCTCCTAATCTAAATTTAAAGTTAGGATATTCTTCTAACATTTTAATATTATTATAATTACCTGCATATGTTAATGCATCTAAACATACAAATTCATCATTAGGATATTTATTAACTACATAATGTAAGTAATTAGATCCTATAAAACCTGCTCCACCTGTTACTAAATATTTCATTATTTATTTCTTCCCTTCTCTAATGTTTTTCTTAAATATCTACCATATTCATTCTTCTTCATTAGCTCTGCTCTTTCTTCAAGTTGTTCATCAGTCATCCAACCTTGTTTATATGCAATTTGTTCAGGACAAGATATAATTGATGCTCTTAAGTTTTGAAGAGTCTTAATAGTGGCTGATGCATCTAATAATGAATCAGTTAAGCCTGTATCAAACCATGCATATCCAGCACCTAATAACTCAGCACGTAATTTACCGTCTTGTAAATACATGGCATTTAAATCAGTTATTTCATATTCTCCCCTAGCACTCTTCTTAACATCTCTTGCTCTATCTACAACAGTATTATCATAGAAATATAAACCTGTAATAGCATAATCAGATTTTGGATTTGATGGTTTTTCTTCTACAGATATTACTTTATTATCTTTATCTAATTCCATGATACCAAAACGTTGTGGATCTTTTACTTCATATCCAAATATAGTAGCATTACCATTTTGAGTTTCATTAACAGCATTTTTTAATAACTCTGTTAGATTACTTCCAAAGAAGATATTATCTCCTAATATCATGGCGCATGAATCATTTCCAATAAACTTAGCGCCTAAAGTAAATGCTTGAGATAAACCTTCTGGTGATTCTTGAACCACATATGAAATGTTTAATCCAAACTTTGAGCCATCTCCAAATAATCTAATAAAATTTGGTTGATCATCTTTAGTTGTAATTAATAGTATATCTCTAATACCTGCAAGCATTAATATACTAAGTGGATAATAAATCATTGGTTTATCATAAATTGGTATTAATTGTTTACTAATACCTTCTGTAATTGGATATAATCTTGTACCAGATCCTCCTGCTAAAACAATACCTTTCATTTTATAACCTCCTGAATTTAGTCTTCTTGTTTTGGAATAAGCCCCATTCTTTTGTTGTATTTATAATTCTCACGTAAAGCAAACATCATAGAATCATAATTCTCAAACACATAAATAGAATATCCATCATATTCATCATATTCCATTGCCATTGATTCTATAACGAAACATAAACTATTATAATCTGTTTCATCTAAATAAAATACCTTTTCATTTTTAGGTAATTCATTAATCCAATTCTTTGATTCTAACCAATGATACATATTATATTTACCTTTTTTGCTAGATAGATTTATCATTCGTACTTTACCCTCTGAGAACATATAGAATATATTATGTTCTGCGTTAGTTGTTCTAAATCCGTTTTTATAACCTTTTTCTTTCAAATAATTAGTAATAGCTTCATTAGGATTAACTCTCATTTTCATATCATGCAAATCAAAATATGAATTAACACATAATACAGTAGATGATATAGATACAACTATAATAAATAACCAATAAATAAATTTCTTCTTGATATCTACACATATATTTCTATAAAAAACAGGTAATAATAACA
>JAIKYM010000176.1 GCA_024683115.1 Bacilli bacterium | reverse complement strand
GTATTAATAATACTGCAATAATAGTTACAACTGTTAATATTTCAACTAAAGAGAAACCATTTTTATTCTTCATTTTTATCACCTATATTCTTAGAAAATAGACATCCACAATAGTTTTGTCTATATAAACAATACTTCTTACATAACTCTATACTACGTTTATATCCTTCTCTTTTCTTAAAATCAGAATATAAATATTTAATTCCATATTCTTTAGAAATAGCTTCACCTATTTTATTAATAACTTCACTATTCTTATATGGTGATACTGTTAATGTAGTACAGAAATAATCAAAGTTATTTTCCTTAGCTAAATTAGCAGTATATCTTAATCTTAATCCATAACAAACATGACATCTAGCTCCACCTTCAGGTTCATTTTCCATTCCTTTAGTGTAAGTTCTAAACTTTTCATTGTCATATGGAACATCTATATATTTAATGTTTAATTCATTTAATAATCCTATTTGTACATTCTTTCTTTTTTCATATTCTTCACGTGGTTCAATGTTAGGATTATAGTATATTACAGTTATATCAAAGAACTCACTTAATCTTTCAATAACAGCAGATGAACATGGTCCACAGCAAGAATGTAATAGTATTGTTTTCTTTTCTCCATTAAAAGAAGCAACTTCTTCCATCATTAATCTATCATAGTTAATCTTATCCATTTTGTTCACCTTCTACTGGTTCAGTTGCCACTTCTTCAACTTTACCTTTTTTATAAATCATCTTACCTGATTTACCATCAAAATAAAAAGTACCTGCATCTGTAATTCTATTATTAGCTATAACATTTAAATACTCATTTAGCCATTCACAATTCTTAGCATTAATATATACTTGGTTCTTATCACTCATAGAAAGTAAGAATCTATTATTATCTAATAAAGTATTTGATGAATTATATGGAGTATAAGTTATTTCACTTATCATATATAAAATACCAGAATCTACTTTAGATAAGTTTTCTGCTAAAGCTACAAGTGATTCAGTTGGAGTATTATTTAATAGCATTGGTAAAGCACCAAATCTATCTTCATATGGTATTTGATTACCATCTCTTAATACTACATTTTTACTAGACTTAATCATTAATACAGGGGTATTTTCTTCTATTTCAATCTTTAAAGAGAAATCTAATCCATATTTAATATTTGCAGATATTATTAATGGATCGCTTTCTAATTTTTCTTTTAGTTCTTTTCTATTTAGAGATAATAATACAGGATAATCCTCTAATTCAAGCATTCTTATTATATCTATTTCTTTATAATAATTTAATCCACTTATCTCATATCTATGAACTTTTTCTTTATACACATACATACCAAGAGAAACAATTATATAAATGATAAGTAAGAAAACAATTATTCTAGGAATATTTAATATTTTTCTTGTTTTCTTTTTATTTCCCATGGTATCACTTCCTATCCTATTACCTTTTTAATAGCTTCATAAATGACATCACCAGATTCAGGCATAGATAGTTTTAAAGCATTTTCTTTATACTTCTTATACTTATCTGGATCAGATAATATCTTATTTATTTTTTCTTTTAATATATCTTTATTTAAATCTTTTTCTTCAATTAATTCACCTGCATTATTATCTTTAATAGTTAATGCATTGTAATATTGATGATTATTTGCAACATATGGTGAAGGAACAAGTATAGATGGTAATCCTAAAGCTGTAATTTCAGCTAAAGATGATGCACCAGCTCTTGATACAATTAAATCTATATCCTTCATTAATCCTGATAAATTATCTATAAATGGTTCGATAAATACATTACTAGGGAATTCTTTTTCTTTAAATTTATCATAGTAAGATTTACCAGTTATATATAATATTTCATAGTCTTCATCAGCTACATTGCTTAAGAAATCTTCCATCTTATTGTTCATAACTGATGATCCTAAAGAACCATTTACAATTAATACACACTTCTTATTTCTATGTAATCCAAATTTAGTCTTATCTATCTTTTCATTTGAGATAGCTTTAGTAGCTGTTGGATTACCAGTAAGAATTGCATTCTTACCAAAGTATTTTAATGATTCTTTAAATGATACTCCAATTAAATCGGCTTTCTTTGCTACCCATTTATTAGATTTACCTGGAATACTATTTTGTTCATGTATAAATGTTTTAATACCTAGTTTTTGAGCAGCTTTAATAACTGGATATGTAACATATCCACCTACTCCTATTACGATATCAGGTTTAAACTCTTTCATTATCTTTTTACATTTACTAATAGCTTGAGGGATTAAATATAAATCCTTTAAATCATTTTTTATATTATTCTTAGTAAAACCATATATTTCTATAGGTACATAATTAATATTATTCATAGGTACTATATCTTTTTCCATTCGATTATGTGTACCAATATAAAGTATTTCAGAATCATACTCTTTTTCTTTTATCTTACGTGCTATTGCTAAGGCTGGATATATATGTCCACCTGTTCCACCTGCAGATATGATAACTCTCATACTTCTTCACCTCTAACATTATTATAATATATAATTAAACATTATAATTAAATAATAAAATAGAAAGTGTAAACTTTCTATTCATTATTATTAGCTAAATAAAACTCATAGTATTCATCATAAGTTAGGCCTGATTCATGTACCTTAGTAGCAAGTTCTACGCCTAAATATCTATAATGCCATGATTCATATTTAAATCCTGTTATTTTTTCTTTTCCTTCTGGATATCTTAATATATATCCATATTTATATGAATTATTAACTAACCACTCATATGATTTAGATTTGTGAAAATTATCAGATAATGCACACTCTTTTGAATATATATCTAAAGCTAAGCCTGTTTGATGTTCTGAATGTCCTGCACGAGCTGCTATATTCTCTGCATACTTTTCACCTTTTAATTTATAGTAATAATCATATTCACTTTGTTGTTCTTTTTTAGATCTATATCCTGATAAAGCAAGCAAATAAATATCTTCTTCGTAAGCTGCTTCCCACATTTCAAGATACGCATCATAAGCATCTTTTCTTAATTGTATTTTATCATTTTCCATTCCTAATCTATATTTCCAAGGAATACTTTCTAAATCATCTGGTGTATAATCATCTAATGAATAATGTTTATTAACTAGTACTCCATATCCTTTAGATAAATCTGATTTACGATTACCTGAATAGTTTTCTTCATTCGCATGAGTATTAACAATACCAACTAATAAATCATAATCATATCCATCTGTTCCATGGTATTTAAAGAAGTCTTTTTCTTTAGTAATTACTTGCTCTAAGTATAAATCTAAATTATCGTATTTAAAGTATTGAGCATTAACAAAGAAAGGAATAAATTCATCATAATCACGAGTAAGTAAATCTTCTTCTTGTTCATCAGTTAATTTATCCATAAAAAGATTAACTATATCTTCTTTATAACCCTTTTGTAATAGTTTATATTTATGTGAATTCTTATACGCTAAATCTTTTTGATATGCATCATAAACAAAGAAGCCTATCACCCCTACAATAATTAAGAATATAATAAATTTAACGCCAAATTTTAACTTATATTTCTTACGTGTAGCCATGTATATTACCTCTAAATATATTATAGCATAAAAAAGGAATACATATTATTGTATTCCTATTAAAGTATCCTAGTTAACAGAATCTTTTAATTTTGAACCAGCTTTGAATGAGATAACATTCTTTGCAGGAATCTTCATTGGTTGTTTAGTTAGAGGGTTGATACCTTCTCTAGCAGCTCTCTTCTTAGAAGAGAAAGTTCCGAAACCAACTAGTGCTACTTTTCCTTCCTTCTTTAATCCTTTTTGAATACCAGCTAAAACAGCATCAATAACTCTTCCAGCTTCAGCTTTAGAAACATTAGCTTCTTCAGCAACAAATTCTACTAATTCAGTCTTTGACATAATTTTACCTCCCAGTAATTTATATTTTCCGTAAGTACATTTTAGTAGATATGTACCTTACAAATAAAATATACCAAGTAAAACGTATAAAATCAATAAAAAAACACCATAAATATGGTATTTTTCGTCATTTTTCGCTATTTTTTACCACGTTTTTACGTTAAAATAGCACTAATTTCTTTCAACTGTATGGAAAGTAGAACGTGTAGTTGTGTCTTGAGGTGACTTAGTTGGTTGTTCAATAAGCTTACCTTCTACGGTTCCAGATGTACTAATCTCCACAGTACTAGCATGAACTATTTCTGTAGAACTAGTTTCTACAGTTCTTGCTCCTTGAGTTGTTGTAGTAGTTGTTTTAGTAAATGGATTAGCATCATTTTTATCCAAGAATACATATATTATCCATATACAAGCTATGATAACTAAAGCCATGGCTATATATGTTAATATTTTCTTTTTGTTACTTTCTTTAGGTTTTAAATCTAAATTTTGTTGTAAATGTTCATTTAAACTTTGACTAACAGTTGCAGTTGGAGTCTTTGGTATTAAATTCGATTCATTTGTATTTGTTTTATTCTTATCATCCATTTAAAACACCTCTACTTATAAATATCAAATAAAGTGAATGATCCATCACTTAAAGTTACACGCAATGTTGAAGTACCAGTAGCACCATTTTGTAGTGTAACATGATATATATAACTATTTTGAGCTCTATCTGGATTAACAAATTTAACCGATGCTCCTAACTGATTATTATCAAATGTTAAAGTTAAATTTAAATTATCGAAGTTTTCTTTATCTTTATCTTCAAAGTTAACAACAATATCAAATTCATCACCAGCTGGTTTAATACTTCTTGCCTCAGTAAATGAACCATTTTCATTAACTTTTACCTTAATATAATTCTTAACAACATATACTTTAGCATCATCTTTAACATTACCTAATTGTAATTTAACGATTCCTGTTCCTATTTCATTACCACTAACTTTACCTTCATCTTCGCTAACATCAATCGTCTCATTACCTCTTGAATATTTAATATTACTAATATTTAAAGAATATGGATATATATCTAGTTCAGGTGTAATCTCTTTTCCTTTTGTAACAAAATAATAATCATATTTAAATTTTACTATACCAGCACTTGGATTAACCACATTAATTGTAGTTTCAACATTAACATTTTCATATTTTGCTTTAATTTTAGCAGTACCTGTATTATTACCTGTTTTAATAACAAAAGTACTCTTATAAGCATTAACAGTAAATAAAGTTGGATCTTCTGATTCAAATGTTACATTATTCATTGTTATCTTATGTAATTTTAGGATTTCACCAATATCTAATTGTCCATTTATAACAATATCAACACTATTATCTATAAAATTCATATTACAACCATCACAAGTACTGATTGTAGCACGTTCACGTGATGTTGTAGTAGTAGTATTTAAATCACTAGCAATTTCATCTGCTTTTTGTTTAATTTCAACTCCGAATAATAGAATATACAATGTAATAGCTAGTGTAGTAAATATTGCACAAATAGGCATTGCATTAATTGTTCCATCTTCATTCTTAAATTTCATAATATCACCTATTATCTTTAATATATCTTAAAAAATTATAACACGAATTAGATAAATCCTTATCTTCTAAATAATCATCAATTGATTTATGTGTAAATTCAACGCATCTATCTGGTTCCATGTTAACAAGTTCTCCATCTACAATTCTACCTTCATAACAAAGAACTATCCAATCAATTAATTCACCAGAATTCTTATCAACATGTTGAGTATGTTGTGCAACTACGAACTTACCAACTTCAAATGTTGCTTCTAGCCCTGCTTCCTCTCTTAATTCACGAAGTAAAGCATCTCTAAAATCACCATCTGACTTATCAACAGATCCACCGATAGCTTCTAGTTTACCTATTTCATCACGGGCTTTTGCACCTCTTCTATGTAATACTATCTTGCCATCTTTATCATACAGCATGCATACAACACATACCTTCATCTTTTTGATAGATGGATCATATAAAACTTTCTCTATTAATTCATCTATATTTTTAACTTCTTCATTAAATAACATATTATTTTCCTCTTTTTACACTAATCTTATAAACAAACGCTTTATTTCCGTATATAACAGCAAAAACTATTTCTTTATGTTTAATAACTTCAAAGTAATCAATTGGAACTCTATATAATTTAGAATAATTAACTAATTCATCTACTTCATCAACAAACTTAACTTCTTTATCGGATAAATTAGGAATAAAGTTAATATCAACTAAATACTTCTTA
>JAIKYM010000158.1 GCA_024683115.1 Bacilli bacterium | reverse complement strand
AGATGAATATTTAGAAATAAGAATAGGATATTTAGATAAAGTATTCTTTTCTTCCTTATCTAAGGATGCCTGAAATCCATTTGTAATAGATAATACTAATCCTAAAGATATTAATCCTATGGCAAATGATAAACTTATAAGTAGATTTCTTTTCCATTTATTAGCTACATGATTAACTATTACTTTGAATATATTCTTATGTTTAACTTTTTCTACATTTATATTTTGTATTCTTTCTTTAACAATTATATTATTATCTATCTTGCCATCTTTAATTCTTATAATATGATCTGAATAAGTATTAGCTAATTCTTCATTATGGGTAATAACAATAACTAGCCTCTCTTTAGATATTTCTTTAAGAGTATCAAGTATAAATATAGAATTAGTAGAATCAAGAGCTCCAGTTGGCTCATCACATAAAAGCAACTTAGGATTTTTAAGTAAACATCTAGCTAAAGCTACTCTTTGCTTTTCCCCACCCGACAACTCACTTACCTTCTTATTCTTTAAATCATATATATTAAGTTTAAATAAAGTTAGTTCATAGTTATTATTAACTAATCTTAAATTATCTTTAACAGTTAAATAATTAATTAGATTATATTGTTGGAATACAAAACTAACATATTTATCGTGATACCAGTCTAACTCTTTATTATTTAATTCATTGATATTCTTATTATTTAAACTAATAGTTCCTGAAGTTGGTTTATCTATACCTCCAATTATATTTAATAAAGTAGTTTTGCCAGAACCAGATGAACCAAGTATAGATACTAAACCTTTTGAAGGTAATGTTAGATTAATATCATTTAATATATATTCTTTATTATATTTTTTACAAACATGTTTTAGTTTTAACATGTTACTCCTTTCTACTCTCTCACTCAAATTACTAGTATATAGCATATAAAATAAAAAAAATAGAATAAAATTATTCTATTTCATTAATTATTTATTGATTATTAACAAAATTTAGATTTTTGTTAGTTTTTCACCCTTAACTAGGTAAGCTTTTTTAGCTAAATCTAAAATAGGTTTATCTGATTTAAGAGAATCTGAATAAGATTCCATTACTACATAATCAGAATATTTTTCATTTAATCTTCTTACTTTTTCCACATCATGGCAGTTTAATCCATGTGTCTTACCAGTTAGCTTATCTACACGAGAAGCCATCATATCTTTAACCTTTAATCTATTACAAATAGGTAAAAGTAAGAATTCTGGTGAGGCTGATATTATAATATCGTGATCATGATCTTTATTTCTATAAAACTTCTTAATCTTCTTTTCATAGTTTCTCCAGAATGAGATAACTTCTTCATCGATATTTTTAATATATCTTAAGAATTTATAGAAATGTTCTTTCATCTTAGTTTTATTAACTACACGTAATAAATATAATAAGCCGAAAAATGCTGTTTCAAATAAAGTAATAAGTATAATAGGATGTCTTCTTAATTCATAGAAGAAGAAATCTCTTGTTGAATCCCCATCGTAAATAGTTTTATCAAAATCATATAAATTAATTTTCATCTTTATCCTTCTTTTTATGTTCAAATAATACATCTGTTGTAAATATTAGAATAATAAATAATGCTAATAATATACAATATAAAATAATAGATAACTTCTTATTACCAAGTACATATAAAACAGATACTATTGAGAATAATCCATTTATTACATACATGATTAATACAGTCTTAGTGACAGACTTAGTTTTCTTTAATAATTGATGATGTAAGTGTTCTCTATCCGCATCACCAACAGATTGTCCTTTTAATAGTCTTCTTTCCATAGCTAGTAATGTATCAATAATAGGTACGAATAACATAACTATAGGAATTATTAATGAAGTAATAGTAGTAGATTTAAATCCTACTAAAGCAATAATAGATATCATATATCCAAGGAACAATGAACCTGTGTCACCCATATAAATAGATGCAGGAGCAAAATTATACATTAAGAATCCTAAACAAGATCCTGCTAGTATTAAACATAATATAACATTTAAACCAGCTAAATCAGACATGAAATATCCAATGATTGCTGTAGTAACAAAGTAAATAGTAGTAGTACCAGCAGCTAACCCATCTAATCCATCTGCTAGGTCAATAGCATTCATGATAGCAACTATAAAGAATATAGTTATAGGATATGAGAATATTCCAAATGATATAATATGTCCAAATACTTGAATATGTTCAATTGCTACTCCACCATAGATAGTTACAACTAAAGCTGATATTAACTGCCCAAATAATTTTTCTCTAGCTCTTAAAGGATTAATATCATCTATAATACCAGTTAAGATAATTATAAATGCTCCAATCATAACACTTATGATTCTTGTATCTATTGGAGCAAATATCATATAACTTAATAAGAAAGTTAAAAATATAGCTAAGCCTCCCATAGATGCAATTGGAACATCTTGAACCTTTCTTTTATTAGGTTTATCCATAGCACCTATTCTCATAGCTATCCATCTAACAATAGGAGTTAAAAATAAAGTAAATAAGAAACTTACTAATACAATAATAAATATATTATAACCATTTATAAAAAGATTCATTATCCCACCTCAAATCAATTATATCATTAAATAAAAAAATAGACTATAACTAGTCTATTTAGTAACATTAAATCTGAAGTATACTACATCTCCATCTTGCATTAAGTAATCCTTACCTTCAAGTCTTACTTTACCTGCTTCTTTAACCTTTAATTCAGTACCATATTTTTCAAGATCATCAAAAGACATAACTTCTGCTTTAATAAATCCTCTTTCAAAATCTGTATGAATTATACCGGCACATTCAGGAGCCTTCATACCTTTTTTAAATGTCCAAGCTCTACATTCATCCTCACCAGCAGTAAAGAATGTAGCTAAACCTAATAAATCATATGTAGCAAATATTAATTTATCTAGACCTGAATTAGCAATACCTAAATCTTGCATGAAGTCTTCTCTTTCTTCATCAGATAAACCTGCTAAATCTTCTTCTATCTTACAAGACATAACAATTACACCAGCATTTTCCTTTTCAGCATATTCAGATACTATATCAGAATATTTGTTATGTCCAACTGCTACATCATCTTCAGATACATTAGCAACATAGATAATAGGCTTTTGAGTAATAAATTGGAAACCTCTTATAAAAGGTAATTCTTCTTTAGTAAATTCTACTCTTCTTAAAGGAATATTATTTAATAAAGCTTCCTTACATTTATTTAGTACTTCAACTTCTAATTGCTCATTTTTATCTTTAGACATTTGAGCTTTCTTACCAATTTTATTAATTCTATTTTCAACAATCTCTAAATCAGCTAAAACTAATTCTACATTGATTATTTCAATATCACGTATTGGATCTACAACACCTTCTACATGAATAACATCTTTATCATCAAAACATCTAACTACTTCACATACAGCATCTACTTCTCTGATATGTGATAAAAATTTATTACCTAAACCTTCACCACTTGATGCACCTTTAACTAACCCAGCTATATCAATAAACTCATAAGCTGTAGGTACAAGTGATTTAGGATTATACATTCTATTTAAACAATCTAATCTTTCATCTGGAACAGTTACTACACCTACATTAGGTTCAATTGTTGCAAATGGATAATTAGCTGCTAATATACTTTGTTTAGTAATAGCATTAAATAAAGTTGATTTACCAACATTTGGTAATCCTACTATACCTGCTTTTAAACTCATATTATCACTTCTTTCGTATATATAATAACATAAAAAAGTTAACAAATGTTAACTTTTCTTCTCAAGAGTTACTTCAGTAGTATGTTCCTTACCATCTCTTATATAAGTAATAGTAACTTTATCTCCTACTTTATAACGATATAAGTAATATTTTAAGTACATATAATTACTTGTTTTATAATCACCAAACTTAGTAATAATATCTCCTGCTTTAATACCAGCTTTAGCTATAGCTGAACCATCTTGTACACTTGCAACAACAGTTCCTTCTACATCTGTGTCTTCAGGTATTATACCTTGGTAAATAGCAGCATCAACATTAGCTAAAGATGCTCCTAGGAAAGGTCTTTCAACCTTACCATTTGTTAATACTTGTTCAACTATATTTAAAACATCTTCAATTGGAATAGCAAATCCAATATTTTCAATAGATGAAGAAGATAACTTAGAGTTAGTTATACCAATTACTTCACCATTTGAATTAGCTAAAGGACCACCTGAGTTACCTGAATTAATTGATGCATCTATTTGTAATAAATTGATATACCAAGATTCAGATGAAGCAGTATTAAAAGAATAACCACTGTTCTTAGAAGACATACTCATTAATCTATCTTTACCAGATAAAATACCTCTTGTTACAGAGAATTTAAAATTCATACTTACTGGTGTACCAATAGCAAATACAGTATCTCCTAATTTTGTATCTGCAGATTTACCAATGTTAGCTGTTTGAATAACTTTATTAGATGGAATCTTAACTACAGAAACATCCGTATATTCATCTCCACCTACTACTGTACCTTCAACAGTTTCACCATTTGTAAATTCTATTAATGCTTTATCATATCCTTCAGTAACATGGTAATTAGTTATTACATAAGCCACATCACCATCTACTTTATAAACAAAACCTGAGCCCCATCCAACTACTTGTTCCTTTTCTTGAAGTTCAACAATAACAGTTGCATCATATAACTTATTAACAGATTCAGCTATACCTTGATCAGTTATAGTAACTTCTTTTTCAGTCTTAGTAATGTTTGTAGTTTGAATTAGTTTTCTATGAGCATTTAAATATACATCATATCCGATTAGTCCAGCTATAATTAAACCTAAGATTAGAAATATAATAATTGTTTTATTCTTATTCATATTAATCCTCCTAATCAATGTCTAATAAATTCATATAATTTTTAGGGAATCCCATACGATCTAGAATAGTATCTAAAGGAATACTATTTAACTTACCATCTAATGAAGATAATTCATAAGATAGTTCATTCATGAATAATCTAAAGTCATCTTTAGATAATAAGTATTTAAATATTAAAACTACAACAAATAAATCCGTTTTACCATATATATACTCATGGTCTATAAATGGTATATCTAGCATTTGATGATATTTATTATCTGGAATAACCTTTTGAGTTTTATGTTCAAATAAAATATCCTCATGTGCACATAAATTACGATAATTAGATAAAACAGGTAAGAAAGATAACATGTTTTCAACAGATACATTAAATACTTCTGATATAGCTTGTTGATCATCTTTCTTCATGATAGTAAATAGTTCACTTGTAATACCAAATGATAATACTTTTACTACAACCCAAAGTGGAATATATCCATAGTTGGAGATGTAGTGCTTAGTAGCCTCATGTTGTGCTCCATTTACTCTAATTTGTCTTTTCATCTTTCTTAGTAAATCATTTACTTGTTTAGCTTTCTCTGGAGAATAATTATAATTTGTAGGTTTTAAATAATCTTGTTCAATATAACCATGTCTCTTGGCTAAGATATATGAGAATATAGACTTACAGTTATTTTCAATTATCAAAATATTCTTAAAAATAATATTTCTTAATTGTCTATCAAAAGAAAATAATGAGTATAATTCTTTAAATGTAGTTCCAGGTATAAAATGCTTCTTATCATTTGGTTGTAAGAATAAATGTCTGTAACCCATTAAAAAGAAATAATTTTCTCTTAAGATAACTCCTTTTGCATATTCAATATCTTCTATTGTTAAACCTTTTTCTTGAAGTATTTCAATTTGTTCATCCAGTGTTTTAAATACTTTACTTCCCATGAGATCGTCACCTATTATAGATTTTACCACATCTCATATTAAAAATATATAACTCGAATATGAATAATAAATGAAAAAATAAAAAAAGCTGCTAAATTGCAGCTTATGCGTTAAATGCGAATGGATTCTTAGGTTTAGCACCCGGTCCAGCTAAAACTCTAGCTCTACCTAAATCTTGAGATGCACTTTGAGCATTACTCATAGATTCATCTTTCATTTGTTGAGAAGGTTCTTCATTAGTATAGAATGAATCACTCATTTGTGACACTGCAGCAGGTTGTGTAGGTTGTACTGGAGTACTAATTGCAGGATTAATTAATGAATCCCCAAATAAATCATCTAAAGATGCACCTTGGTTAGATTGAATACCTTTAATAGTCTCACTAATACTATTATTAACACTAGCAACATTTTCATCTTGCTTCATTTGTTGATCATATTCATTTTTTAATAACATTTTTCTATCTTCATCAAATTTTTTTATAACATCTAGAGTAGATTTACTATCCTTATCGATATCAATAACTATAGTTCTTTCCTCGTCAGTGAACGGTTCCATTGTACTAATAGTTGAGAAACCACTATCAACTGAAGTAAGATAATCTCTGCTCTTATCATATTGAGTATCATCAACAGGATTCTTTAAAGCTAAACAACCTTCAAATAAGTCTTTAGTTTCATCTTGAAGTTTAATAATTTCAGGTCTAACATTATTTGGCATAGCTACCACTCCTATAATTATATTATACAACAAGTTTTTTATTGACAGTAAATATTTTGTATGTTTACAATACTGGTTTACAAAAAATAGATACTAGTATTTCATAGTATCTATTAAACTTCTTGCTAAATCTTTATTAACAAGATCGCTGTGTACTTCAAGTATTGTTTTATCAACAATGGCAATATATACATATTTATCTTGATATTGTATTTCAACTGTTTGCCAATTGTTACCACTTTGAACATTTTCCTTATAATCTTTATTATCATCATCTGTTTTATACTTCGAATAAATATTACTTACTTCATCAACATACAGTCCTGATATATCAGATTGATTCTTACCAATTATATATAGTATCTCGTACTTTTCTTCACTTGTAACATAAGCTTTATCTGCAAAAGCATATAAGCCAATTGCATCATACATTTTAATATTTTTTTCGTTACAAATTTTCAAGAAATCATCACTTGATAGTGCAGTCTTGCTCTTTTTATTACATCCTGTAACAATAATTAAACCAATAAGTATAACAACTAAAAACTTTAACTTTTTCATTAGAACGCCTTTCTATTAATAACATCATATGTATCTGTTATTGCAACAAAAGCCTTACTATCAATGTTAATAATACCTGCTCTTAAACGATAATAATCTTTAGCAGATATAACTGACAGGATAATAGATTTCTTTTGTTTTGAAAAACCACCTTTTACATCTAATTCAGTTAATTCATATCCTAATGTATGAATTATATAATCTTTTACTTCTTTTTCTTTAGAAGTAATAACATAAAACATCTTTGAATCATTAATATTATATCTAGCT
>JAIKYM010000110.1 GCA_024683115.1 Bacilli bacterium | reverse complement strand
AATAGTAAATGATAATTTAACAAAACTTTTATTTAATATAGTCATAGCAAAAACCACTAAAGCTATTAAAACAGTTAAGAATAAACTTAAGCCAATATCAAGATTCTTTTTCATATTTACCTCCAAATAGAAAAGGAGTATTAATTACTCCCCATTAGTTAAATAAGTTATACTACCATCTGATAATTTAACACGACATGCAAAACCTATGATGTAATGGTATTGATTATATACTGCTATAATTTCACTAGATTCTATTTTCATTCCTTTATGTTTATCATCTAAAAAGTCTGCATAATTTGAATCTAAGAACTCATAATAATAATTCCATCTAGGACTATCTTCATCCTCTGGATCTAATCCACCTGCATATTTTATAACATATTGATTATTCCAATCTTCATAGTTAGGTTCTAAATACATAGGAGTTAAATCTTTTAGTTTTGCATCTTGTAAAGAATAACCTTCCTTAACAATTAAATTAACTGTATTAGTAGATTTATTACCATATGTATCTTTTGAATTAATTTTTAATTCATATATACCTGCTTTAGATGTATCAGCATTACCAGTCATTTCATATTCACATGGTAAAGAATAATCATTACATTTAACTACAAAGTCCTCTACTTTATATTTTTCATTAACACCAATAGTAACATCCATTGTTTGAACTATAGGACCTTTTGTATCCTTAACTATTATCTTACCTTCTTTAATAATATCTTTAAGAACAACTCTATAAGTATATTCGCCTACAGTATCTAATGTATTATTAGAATCATATCTTACTGAATCTAAAACTAACTTATAATCATTTGCGTTGTAAGGTTTATTTTTAATGTAATCAGTTACATCCAAAGAAATCTTATCCCCTACCTCATATATAACAGTTTTCTTTATATCAAAATTATTAGATTTAAAGAATACAATTATTGCAGATATAATAATCATAAAGAATATTGTAAAAATAATAACTTTAGTTTTAGTACTCATACGAGATTCCATACCTACATATATTTCATCTTCCATTAAATCCACCTTGAAAAATAAATATTTCTAGTATAGCCAATTTCATAATTATCAAATACTTTAATAATCCAATTAACTATAGCAGTCAATTTATCTTCATCCTTTCTTATTCTTATTTGTGTCATTTCCCTCTTTAATTCTTTACGAAAGAAATAGTCATCTATGTATTTATTTAAAACAGAATCTAAAGTTTCAACTCTATTAACTTCAACTTTATTTGTAATATCTACCTTAAATACATAGGTATGGTAGACTTTGATAAGTCTTTCAGATAACTCATCATCCTCTAGATATTCAAAGTTGATAATTTTATAAAAGTTAGGACAATGTTTTAGTATAGCTTTATTCTTATCCATATTATCTACCTTCCTAATAAAATTATACTATTATTAAGCAAATAAATAAAGACTATATCTTATTTCAATATAGCCTTATAAAAATAAAAAATATACACTATTCATGTATATTAATTATTCTTCATTAGTTTGAACTTTAATAACTTCTTTACCTTTGTAAGTTCCACATTCAGTACAAGCTCTATGTGGTTTTAACGCAGCACCACATTTAGGACATGTAGTCATTCCAGGTAATTCTTTCTTCATATGTGTTCTTCTTAATCTTTTTCTTGTTTTAGAAATTCTTCTGAATGGAAGTGCTCCCATATAAATACTCCTTTCTTAAAAGTCTATTCTAGACTCCAGCCATCCCCTTTTAGATCTGGCATTTTATCACTTTTAGTACACCTAATCGGTACTTCCGAGACAATATTTTCCCATAAAAATGGTAAAATATCAAGTCTATTTTTATTTTTAATATAAAAATCGTCATATTTACCGATATTTTCATCCAATTCTAACTCAAATGGATAGTCAATTGGCTCTAGTGTATAAGCATCTTTAAGAATAAAAGTTCCTCTTAAATTTGCTTCAATTATTATATTATCATCGTAATCTATAGATAATTCGCCTTCAATAAATGAATCTTTAATATCAATTATATCCATAGTACCAAACATTTCTTTATCAAATACTACTTCATCATTTAATGTGACTTTACCTAGATTATTTAATTTAAATAAATCTACTTTCATAATTATCTATAACGGTTCATTTGTTGCATAACTTGTTTAACTTGCTTACTGTTTGGTTTTCTACCCATAGATGACATTAATGCAGTAACCATTTGTTCATTTATAGGTGGATTCTTCTTTAAATAACTCTTCATGAATGCTCTAGCACCAAAGAATCCAATAATTAAACCAGGAATAAGTCCAATAACAATCATTAATATATCGTGTAACATCTTATCACTCCTTGTGCAATTATTATACTAAATAATACATTTTTATACAATATTATTCATATATTATAAGTTCATGTTGAGCTCTTGTTACAGCAACATAGAATAAATATTTATCTTTTTCAAAATTATTAACTATAATACACGCATCAAATTCTAAACCTTTAGCTGAGTATGCAGGTGTTACTACTAATTCAGTAAAATACTTTTTGGTATTAGCATCTATTACACTAATCTTTTTATATTTATCTTTAAATGAATTATATATTAAATTAGCTTCATCTATAGATTTAGTGATTATAGCAACTGATCTATATTTATCTTTTAGGTATTTAATATCTTTACCTATATGTTGTAGATCTTTTATGTCATGTTTTAAAACAGGTAAATGCATAGTTCTTCTTATAGCAGATACATGATTTAATCCAAGTATTGAATTAGCGTATTCAATAATTTCAGGAGACGATCTATAAGTCTTAGTTAATTCAACGTAAGATGCATTCTTAAATATAGTATTTAAAACTTTTAAACTATCATACTTATAAAATGGATTAACCGTTTGATTAACATCACCTAGGATTGTGAAATTAGCATTTTTAAATATCTTATTAATTATAAAATATTGAAGATACGTATAATCTTGTGCTTCATCTATTACTACTTGTCTCATAGCTACTTGGTAAGGATAACCTTCTAGTAAACATTTTAAATAGATAAAAGGTGTTGCATCTTCATAAGGCATAGTATCAGTAGATAATCTATCTACTAAATCTTTTAAATCAAAATCTTTTCCATACGCTCTTTGAAATAATACAGATTTAAACAATGCTTTATAAACTACTTTGTAATCTCTTTTTATATTCGATAATTTAAATATTCTATTTCTAATTGGCAAGAAGTCTTTATCTTTACCTTGGAAATATGAATTATTAATTTTTTCTGCTATTAAATCAAATCTATCAAAAAGAGGTCTATCCTCATATCTATCATGTAACAAATCATTTAGATCTTTTTTACTAACAAATTTTTGTTTATATTCAAAGTCACCAGTGAACTCTGCTGCTTTAGAGAAGAAAGCAACAAACTTTTCTACTAGTTCTTTCATATTAACAGATAATTTAAATTTAATAATATCATTATCTTGCTTTATACCTTTGTAGTATCTTTCAACAAATGTAGAATATGGTTCTACTCCATCATATTCACTAATAAATGAACGTGCAAATTGATGGAATGTTGTTTGCATAGTATTATCTTCACCTAAATCAGGTAATACGTTAGAAATATATTCAGTAAATACGTTGTTTGGTGAGAATACTAAAACATTACCAGACGTTAAATATTCTAATTTATAAAGTAAGAAAGCTATTCTATGTAATGCAACAGATGTCTTACCAGAACCAGCAATACCTTGAACAATAATATTAGAATCAGTATTATTTCTAATAACTTGGTTTTGTTCTTGTTGAATTGTATTAACAATATTCTTCATTTTATCTGATGAATTAGATGCTAATACATCTTGTAACATGTCATCATCAATATTTAAATTAGTATCAAATACATGCTTCAATTCAGCATCTTCTATTGTATATTGTCTCTTTTGAGTTATTTCACCAGATTCTTTTCCATCTGGAGTTTTATATTCTGCTTTACCTACACCAAAATCATAGAACATTGATGAAATAGGTGCTCTCCAGTCGCATACAAGATAATCTAAATCATGTTTAACAGATGTAATACCAACATAAATCTTTTCTTTATTAAATACAAACGATCCAAAGTAAGGATTATTTCTAATCTTTTTTAATCTTTTAAACTTAGCAGTTTTATCATCTATTACTTGTACCTTAAGATCATTATCATATAATAATTGATTTAATTCTTCTTCATCGAAATCAGTTTTATTACCCCAGATATAATCTTGAAACTCTTTTAAGTTATCTTTATCTTTAAAGATATCTGAACCAGCATTTTCAAGTTGATTATCTATTTCAGCAACTGTTTCTTTCAATTTAGTTTTTTCTTGTTTTAAATCTTCTTTTGTAAGTTCCATATAAAGCACTCCTAAACATTTAAATTATAATATATATAACGTAATATAAACAACAAAAAGGTGTTTTTTATACACCTTTTTTACCTTAATTATTAATTCTTGAATTCAAATATATAATCAACTATTTGAACTTCATCTCCACGTTGTGCTCCGGCTTCTTCAAGTGCTTTATCTACGCCCATGCCTTTAAGCTTACGTCCAAATCTTTCTACACCTTCTGGTTCAGAGAATCTTGTCATATAGAATAGTTTTTCAATCTCTTTACCTTTTAATACCCATACATCATCTTCTTTAGTTATGGTAAAAGGTGCTTCATTTTTAAATTTATATAATACATGTGATGATTTAATTTCATCTTTATATAAAGTTACTTCTCCAATACTTTCAACCATTTCAGCAAGTCTAACAATTAATGCATCCAATCCTTCATCTAAAGGAGCAATAATTGGGAATACTTCTTCATTAGGAAATTCTTTTTTAAACTTAGCTAAGTTTTCTTCAGCATTATCTAAATCCATTTTAGTAGCAATTACTATATGTGGTTTTTCTACTAATTTTATATCATATAAAGATAATTCATTAACCATCTTTTTAAAATCATCGATCGGGTCTCTTCCCTCTTCTGAACCCATGTCTATTACATGAGCAATAACTTTAGTACGCATAGCATGTCTTAAGAATTTATCTCCTAAGCCAACACCTTGTGATGCACCTTCAATTAATCCAGGAAGGTCAGCCATAATAAAAGGATAATGTCCTTGTACTTTAATATAACCTAAGTTAGGACTTAATGTTGTAAAATGATAAGCTCCTACTTTAGCATTAGCATTTGATATTGAATTGATTAATGTAGATTTACCAACTGAAGGCATTCCAACTAATCCAACATCAGCTAGAACTTTTAGTTCACATTTAACAACTAGCTTTTCACCAGGTTCACCTAATTCAGAAAACTCAGGTGCTGTATTTTCATGAGTAGCAAATGCGTGATTACCTAATCCACCACGTCCACCATGAGCAACAGTAAATTGTTCATTGTTATGAACTAAGTCAGCTAATACTTCTCCAGTTTCAACATCAGTTATAGTAGTTCCACATGGTACTTTAATATAAACATCTTCAGCATCTGCTCCATGTCTATCTTGTCCTTTACCATTTACACCTTTATCACCTTTAACATGTTTCATCATCTTTAAATCAATTAAAGTTTTTAATCCTTGATCAGTTATAAATATAACGTTGGCTCCATGTCCTCCGTTACCTCCATTTGGTCCTCCCATAGGTACATACTTTTCACGACGAAAAGAAGTACATCCATCTCCACCGTCTCCAGCTTCAATTTTAATAGTTACTTCATCTACAAACATGAGAACACCTCCTTAAATAAGTTCAATTATTGTACACCCAACGTTCAAATTATACAAGTAATACTTATATACCAGTTTATTGTGTTTTAAATCTTTATGTATTTTATTTTTTAATATATGTTGACCATTTCCATGAATTACTAATATCTTTTTCTTCTTTAATTTATAATTATCTCTTATAAAGTCATTTACCACAGTCATGACGGTGTCCTCAGTATAACCATGGACATCTAACTGTGGTAATATCTTTAAAAATGGATCTATTGGTTTAAACATTATCCAAATATATTAGTTTCTTCATGTGGTGGTACTTGAGGTTGTGCTTGTACTTGTGGCATCTCAACAGGTACAGGTTGTGCTACAGGCTCAACTGCTTGTGGCATTTCAACTGGTTGAGTTGTTACAGGTTGTTCAACAGGTATGGTGTTTTCTACTGGAGTTTCAGTTTGAACCGGTTGTTGAGCAAATGGATCAACTTGAGGTGTAGCTTCAACAGGTTGTTGTGGAGCCTCTGGTGCAGTTTCAACTTGAACAGCTTGTTCAACTTCTTGTTTAGTTGCAGGTCCAGATGCTGCAGTAACTTCCTTAGCTGCTGCAAATTTATCTCTTAACCCTGAATTATCAAGAGCTTCATCAAGTGTTGGAATAGATGGTTCTTCACCTATCTTTGATAATGATATAGCTGCTGCTGTATTAGCAAACTTAACTGCATCATCAATATCTAATCCTTTCATCATTGCATAAGTAAATGCACCAGTAAATACTGAATCAAATGATGAAACATCTGCATGATTAATCTTCATTTCAGGAAGCATTTTAACTTTATTTGCTTCACAATAAAGTATCTTTCTATTCTTTAATATAACTACATAATTATTACTTCCAGCTAAGTCTACAAGTTTTTGATACATATCAACATATTCTTGTGTTTGTTCATCAGCACTAATAGCTGTTTTAGTATATGCTTCAACAAATGATTGAGTACATATTACATATGATGATTTCTTAGCTAAAGTAATAGTATTTTGATCCGCTCTTCTAGCATAGAATACTGTTCTTACTCTTTGATCATTGTTAAGTAATGCCATAGCACCTGCAGTATCTACTCCATCTAATATAGCCCAATCAGGTTGAAAATCATATTTAAACTTTGTTAATTCAACATCAGGATCATTGTAAAGAATTTTTGTTACAGCTCCTGTTTTAGTATTTAATATAAAATAATTGGTAGTTGTTGGCTTTTCAAAGTTTGTTTCTAAGAATTTAGAATTAACTTTGTATTCAGATAAAACATTTCTGATCTTTTCACCATATGCATCATTACCAAGTACACCTGTAAAATAAGGTTTAATACCCCATTTAGCAAATAAACATGCTGATACAGTTCCTATTCCACCAATTGATTCATTTTTAGCATTAATTAAAAATACTTCCCCTTCTTGAGGATACTCTTGTAAAGGTAAATATATATTCATTGTAGGTTTACCAATAACTAGTACTTCCATCCTATCACCCTATTCTTTAGTTTAT
>JAIKYM010000068.1 GCA_024683115.1 Bacilli bacterium | reverse complement strand
ATTATATTGAATATAATTTAATTGATTGCCTAGATATAATATATTTTCTTTTTTATTTTTAGATAATAAATACTTCTCATACATTCTTTCAAGAGATTTTTTATTCTTATCTAATAATCTATTTATTTCAAATTTTGGTGTAAACAAAGGACAAGTAACTGATATTTGTCCTTCGTCATTTATACGAAAGTAAATGTTTTTCATTACTTTCTTAGTTATTATTACTTCTACTTCATTATTAAGTAATATCATCTCAACCTCTAAAAGATTCATACCAATCTTTTATTTTAGGTACAGATAAGTCTTTAATATATACAAAGAAAGATTTTATTGCATCCCAAGTTAAACTTAGTGCTTTCTTTAAGAAATCAAAGTCCTCTTTTACTTGTGCACATCCATCTTTAGAATTAGTACATATATCATATTTTAATTCAAGGAATTCAGCTACTAACTTTCCTTTAATATCTTTATATTTATCAGATATTTTAGATTTATATCCAGGAAATTTAGAATCGATACCTGAATCAATTAATAAAGCATAATAAATGACTTTAGCTTTACCTTTAGCAGTTAATTCTTTAAATTTAACTCCTTTGATTTCACCATCATAGAAAATAAAGTCTACAATAGTAATAAATCCTTTTTTAACCTTTTCTTTAAATGTTTCTGAAGTATCATTTGATTGTGCTTGATCATATTCATTTTTAACATACTCTAAAACTGTATCATCTGATGATTTTATTACATTAGATGTTGGTTTAGATGTTGTAGTTGTTTTAGGAACATTAGCTTTAGATGTAGTTGTTGTTTGAACTGGATTATTATTAGGTGCTGTTGTAGTAGATACTGTTGTATTAGTAACTACAGTAGTCGTTGTAGTAGTCATATTTGAATAATTATCTACAATTATTTGATGTGACTTAATACTATTACCTTGTACTTTAACAACCACTAAATCTCCTTCTTTATAATCATTTTCATAATCTTTCATATATGTTGTTTCTTTATCAGTATTTGATTCTTTAATAACAATTGAATCTGCATTAACTGATTTAATTACACCATATACCTCATTAACTTTATTAGCTTGTTTCATGTGATATGAATGTATTATTAAAAATGTTACACCTATTAAAGCAAATGCAGTTATTACACATAAAACTGATATTATTACATTACTCTTCTTCATTATAATCATCCTCATTCTTGTTTTTAAATTGTAATATTATTGGTGTTCCTTCCAAATCAATAGATTCTCTTATTTTATTTTCAAGATATCTATAATACGAGAAATGAACTAATCCTTTATCATTTACATTAAAAGTAAATTTTGGTGGACATACTTCAGTTTGTCTAACAAAGTATATCTTTAATCTTCTATTTCTATAAGATGGAGCTTCATGTAAGTTAGCAGCATCTCTTATTACATCATTTATAATACTTGTTGGTATTTCTTTAGTATATGAATCATATGCCTTAATTATTGCAGGCATTAATGTATGTATTCTAGATTTAGTTAAAGCTGATAGATAAACAATTTGTACATATGGAACAAATTGGAATTCATTTCTCATTTTCTTATTCCATTCTTTTATAGCTTCATCTTTATTTTCAACTACATCCCATTTATTTACTACAAGTACTACAGATTTATGAGCTTCTAGTGCATATTCAACAATATGCTTATCATGTTCAATAATACCTTCTTCAGCAGATATTACAACAACACAAACATCTGATTCCTCAATAGCTTGTAAACTTCTTAATAGAGAATACTTTTCTATATTCTCATATATCTTACCTTTTTTACGCATACCTGCTGTATCTACAACTATATACTTTTGGTGATCATAAACAAACTCTGTATCATTAGAATCTCTTGTAGTACCAGCTACATTAGATACGATTTGTCTATTCTCTTCACCAAGGATAGCATTAACTAATGAAGATTTACCTACATTAGGTCTACCAATAATAGAAAACTTACATACATGATCATTTATAGGTGCTTCATAGTCGGGCATATCTTTAGTTATCATATCAAGTAATGCACCAATATTACGCTTATTTTCTACAGAGATAGTAATCATTTCTTCAATACCTAATTCATAGAAATTAAATATATTGTCATCTAAAGTAGGAGCATCTATTTTATTAATAACTAAAATAACTCTTTTATTTGTCTTTCTTAGCATTGAATTGATTGCTTGATCATTCAATGTTAGATCTTCTCTTCCATCCACAACAAAAAGAATGATATCTGCTTCATCAATACCAATTTCAGCCTGAATTTTTATATTTTCATTAAAGTCTGCATTCTCTAAATCAATACCACCTGTATCAATTAGAGAAAAAACTTTATTATTATATTCTACATGTCCGTATAGTCTATCACGTGTTACACCAGGCATGTCTGAGATAATTGCTTTTCTTTGTCTTATTAGTTTATTAAATAATGAAGATTTACCTGTATTAGGTCTTCCAACTAAACAAACAGTTTTCATGCATATTCCTCCCTTTTTAACTAAGTATATTATATATTATTTTTCCGTATTTTCCAAATATTTGGACATAAAAAAAGTGATAAATTATCACTTAATTATTAACTGGGTTATATTGTTTACCAGTAAAACCTGGATAAGAACTTGTTTGATTACATAAATCTCTATCAAAATGAGCATAAACTTGGTTATTTTTATAATAAATATATACATAACATCCGTTTATAATACTATTATCCATTGGATTAACAACTACGTTATCGTAGTAAGTTTTATTAGTTGTTGTACAATTAGGACACTGATTCTCTTTATCCCAATTTAATTGATTAGCTTCTACTAAATCTTTAATTAATACATAGTTACCGCGATATTCATTAGAATTTAAAGTTTCAATAGCACTATAAGCTTTATTATAGTTAAAGTTTAATGATGTTACTTTGCCTTTATTATCAGTAACTATTGTAACTGTAGAAGATACTTGATTTTGAGGAGTTTGTCCTTTAATTATTAATGATTTATTCTCTAATCCATATAATACTGCAGCATGTTCAATTAAATCTACTTTAGTATCATATGCTTTCATCTTTGTTTGTTTACTTATTTTAGTTATGTTAGGTATTGTTATTACAAGTATTAATCCTATTACGACAATAACAGCTAATACTTCAACTAATGTGAAACCGTTTCTTTTCATATCATCACCTATTATGAGTATATCATAAAAATAAAAATAGAAGACTAATTAATCTTCTACTTCTACCATATTTGACAATATATTGTATATTTCTTCTCTACCTTTTTTCGTTATAGCTGAGAATAATACTACTTTATCTTCGTCTTGTACATTTAATGTTTCAATTAATGCTTTTTCATTCTTTGCTTTATCTTTTTCTTTAACCTTATCATACTTAGTTGCAACTATAATAGTTGGTATTTCATAATATTTTAAATAGTTGTACATTAATACATCATTTTGATCTGGTTTATGTCTGAAATCTATAAGTAAGAATACAGCTTTTAATTGCTTACGTACTTTAATATATTCTTCAATCATTAAACCAAATTTCCTTTGTTGTTCTTTAGATACAGATGCATATCCATATCCAGGAACATCTACTAAATAAAATGTATCATTACAAAGATAAAAGTTTAATGTTTGAGTTTTACCTGGTTTAGACGATGTATGTGCATAGTTTTTTCTTCCTAATAAGGAATTTATAAAAGAACTTTTACCTACATTTGATCTTCCACATAATAAGAATTCATTTTTATTATCTTCAGGATATTGAGAAGCTCTTACAGCTACAATCTCCAAGTTACTTGTTTCTATTTTCATAAAAATAAGCCCCTTTCAATAAGATTATTATAGTATAAATAATGATTTATAACAAGTAAGTTAAAGTTCTTGCATATATAAGTCTTTGTAGAATTTATTCTTCTTAATTAATTCTTTATGAGTTCCTTCTGCAATTATCTTACCATCGTCGACAACAAATATTTTATCGCAGTCAATTATTGTAGATAATCTATGAGCTACTATAACTATTGTATACTTACCTTGTAAGTTATTTATTGCTTGAGTTATTTCTTGTTGCGTTTCATTATCTAATGCAGATGTTGCTTCATCAAATAATATAATTTCAGTTTTAAGTAATAGTGCTCTAGCAATTGCAAGTCTTTGTCTTTGACCACCTGAAAATATTACTCCATTTTCACCAAGTTTAGTATCATATTGTTCAGGTAATGACATGATATAATCATCAATCTTAGCTAATTTACATACTTCTCTTATTTCATCTAAAGTTGCATCTTTTTTAACTGCTAAGAAGTTATCTTTTATAGAAAAATTAAATATATATGGATTTTGAGTTATAAGTGACATGTTATTTCTAATTGAATTCTTAGTTAAGTCATTTATGTTATAACCATCTAATAGTATATCTCCATCATTAACCTTATACAGTTTACTAATTAAACTTAGTATTGTAGATTTACCAGATCCTGATTTGCCTACAAATGCAACTTTTTGGTTAGCTTTAATTTTAAAACTTATATCTTCTAATACTTTTGTGTTCTTATTATAAGCAAATGATACATTTTTAAATTCAATATTACCTTTTAATGTATCTACTTTTATTCTACCAAATTTTTCTTTATCAAAATGATTACCAATTATTTCATCTACTCTTTCGTATGATAATCTAAACTCTTTTAAATAACTTAATAAACTAGCTATATCATTTAATAAACCATGTGATCTTCCACGATAATAATATAAAGTTACAAAAGATGCTGTAGTAATAACTGATGATAATCTTAATTGAACAGATAACACAATATAAAAGAATGATATCAAATCGTTGCATGAACCAATTGCCATCTGTAATCCAGCAAACTTTCTTAAATAACTTAGGTTTTTATTAACTATTTCTTTTATTTTTTCACTTATTTTATCAAGAATAGACTCATCTGCATTTAAGACTTTTATATCTCTAGCTCCCCTAATCATTTCAGATGTTAATCCAGTCTTTTCTTGATAAAATAAGTGAAAAAATAAAAGAAATAGTTAATAAAAACCTAAGTTATTTAAGAAAGTTTGCTGGATTACAGAT
>JAIKYM010000057.1 GCA_024683115.1 Bacilli bacterium | reverse complement strand
ATTTGTAATTAATGTATTAGATATTGTTGAAGAAATACTAATACCTTGAGTATTTGTTGAATCAACAATAGTTAATGTACCATTATTGATTAATGATTTATTAGTAATTAAGTTATGTCCATTTAAATCTAATGTAATAACTTTATTTGGAATTGTTACATCATATGAAATACTTGAAATTCTAGTTAATTGTAATGTTTCTCCATCTTGTACTTCACTGAATGCATCTTGAATATTGTTATATGTTCTATCTTGTTCTACGTTATAAATCTTATCTAAGGCAGGTACAAGGTAAGCAACAGTTAAATCTTCTGAGTCATATGTATTTCTAACTGAATATCCATACATTGCTTGATCTTTTAATCTTGAATTTCCAATATAACCAGATCCACCACCAGCAGAAGATTGAACAGCAGAACCACCACCACCGTAGTAGCCGCCGCCACCTCCGGAACCTCCACCAGCATTATTAGTAGCATTTGAAGTTATATAAGAATTTCCACCTTTACCAAATGTTCCTGGATAAGGTTCATGTCTTGTATAAGAACCAGAGTAAACATATTTACCACCAGCAGTTTGAGTACCACCTAATCCGTAGTAACCATCACCATTAGTAGAAGGTACACCATTACCACCAATGAAACCACCAGCGTGTCCACCATGCATTACTGCACCAGACCAGTATCCAGCACCGCCACCACCACCGGCAACGATAAGTATTTTATCTTTTGAATTTTCAAGTGCAGATAAGACTCCGCTTGTAGTAGCGATATGAGTAGCTCCACCACCGGCTGATGTATAAACATCATTGTTAACCCAGTGATATGCATTACCACCACCATTGTATCCACCTCTAGTGTCCATAGTCATCGATGTAGAATCTTGACCTTGTCCACCAACGTTAATATATAATGTTTCATTAGCGGATAAATCAATCTTAGCAACTGAATATCCACCATAACCACCTAATGAAGATGTAGTATTTGCACTACCACCTTGTGCTCCCCATACCTCTAATGTATAAGTACCTGTACAAGGAACTAAGAATTCTTCTTCACCACTAATGAAATCAAAAGTATAAGATGTATTAATAATATTGGAACAATAGTTACTAGTATGATTGAATTTAGCATATAATACAGCATTTCCTTTTACCATTGTAGTAGATGTAACTTTCTTAGTATATTCTTTATCTAAATACCAACCATCAAATTCAAGTAATTCACTTTCATCAACAATTGGTTCAGGTAAGTCACCTAATAATTCACCATAACTATATACAATAGAATCACTAGAAATAGTTCCATAATATGTAATTAACGAAATATAGTAATTAGAATCTGAACTTAAGAAACTAATCTTAGCATATCCATCTCCTGTATTTCCAACTATTGTTGAATCTCCAGAACGAGATGGCATTTCTTGATTACCCGATAACATAACAGTGTCATCAAATACTTTTCCACTATAATGCATTGAACATGTAATATCATTTGCAGCTATTTCCTCTGTACATTCAACATTATTAGATGATTCTCTAGGAGTTAGATTTGTTTGTGAAGTTATAGCAACAGCTCCAGTATATCCAGAGATATAAGAAGAACCACCACCAGAACCAGCATGCCATGCAGAACCACCACCGCCGTAGTAGCCACCGCCACCACCGGCTCCTATATGATTATAATCACCAACTCCAATACCAGCTGTTCCACCGATACCAAATGTACCAGGTGTTGCTGTAACAGTTGAATTATATCCTTTAGTTCCACCTGAAACTTGTGTTCCACCACCACCGCGATAAGAACCAACTCCAGATCTTGCAACTTCATTATGTTCTACACCATCTTCACCATGTAATGCACCACCAACTCCAGATTTAGCATTTTCAGAAGTATTAGATACAGAACCACCACCTGCAGCGACCATGATTCTTGATGCTAATGAGTTACTATCATCCCAGTCACCATTTACCAATCTAATATCTGTAGCACCGCCGCCTATTTTAGTATTAGAAGAGCATTCTCCACCGCCGTTAAATGTATTAGCTTGACCACCAGTATAAACATATAATTTATCATTCTTTTGTAGGCTAATTGTACCTGATGTATAAGCGCCATTTCCACCATAGACAGTTCCACCTTGTGCTCCCCAAAGTTCAATTTTGTATTGACCATTTGAAGGAGCAGTAAATGTTTGAACGCTACCAGAAAATCCAAATTCTTGATCATTACCTATATAAGTTATCTTAACGTATCCATTTCCTTCTTTTGCACAATCTGCAATAGGATTAATTGAATGACATGAATCTTCTCCATCAGACTTAGTATATGTATCAACATCTGTTGATGTTTCACAGTTATAACAATACATATACTTATTAGAGACTAAGCTATTTCCAATATATCCGGATCCACCTGATGTTGAAGTATAAACAGAAGCTCCACCGCCGTACCAGCCACCGCCAGCACCAGCACTTTCACCATTTCCGTCACCATGAATTCCATCTTGACCACGTCCAAATGATCCGGATGCAACTACACGACTATCATTGTAACCTATTCCACCAGCAGATTGAGATGCAGATGTAGGAGGAATACTTCTTCCGGTTTTAGGTATTGTACCTGAAACACTTAAGTAACCACCAGCATGTCCACCGTAACCTCTCCACCAGTTACTATCATTGTTGTAACGATGAATTAAACTTCCACCGCCACCACCAGCAACCATAAGAACTGATGACTTATTATCTTCTAACGCTCTTAATAATCCTGATTTAGTAGCTATATGAGTAGCTCCTCCACCAGAACCAGCATTAACATTATAGATTTCTCCAAGACTACTTGTAGCACCACCAGCAATACCGCCACCGTTATATCCGCCATCGCAAATACTTAAGCAGCCGTCTTGTCCAGCACCGCCAACGTTAACATATAATTTATCGCCAGCTGTTAAGTCAAGAATACCTGTTGAGTATCCACCATAACCTCCAGCATAATTTACATCTTGGCTCCATGTAGAAGTTCCACCTTGAGCTCCCCAGATTTCAATTTTGTATTTTCCAGAAGCATATGCATTAAATACTTCTTCATGACCAGTGTAATCATAAGTATAAGTTAAATATGTATTGTTATGAGTTGAATTAACTTCAAGTAGTTTAATTCTTGCATAGCCATTACCTGTATGTCCAGTTGTTGTTGTACCATCAGGTTGAGGTTGACCAACATAACTATTTCTTTCAGTTGTCCAGTCATATCCTTCTCCATCTATCATTAAAGTATTAGTAAATGACTTATTACTATAATGAATTGATTGCCCTGTATGAACTAGATTGTCATATGTTGAACTTGAACTTAGTGCGTCACATCCATCATGTCCAGAGATGAATGATGAACCACCGCCACCAGAACCATCTTGTGGCCCACTTCTTGCTCCACCGGCTCCACCGTAGTAGCCACCGCCACCACCGCCGCCGATAGATGAACCAACAGATCCAGCTCCGAATGTAGCATTAGTTGCACCATATCCACCATCAGATACAGTACCAGGTGATGTTTGTGTACCACCGCCACCATTATATTGAGGGGCTCCACTTGCAGCAGGTGCTCTAATACCTATTAATCCACCGCCGCCGGCTCCACCACTATAGTTAGATGCACCACCAGCTCCAGCAGCAACCATTATTCTTGACATTAAACCACTTAAATCATTCCATGATCCGTTAACTAAACGAACATCTGTGGCACCGCCACCACCGCTTGAACGGTTATTGCTATCATAAACATTTATTCCATCTCCGCCACCGTTCCAACCGGCACCGCCAGTTCCATTATTTATAGCTTTACCTTCGCCACCAACATAAATATATAATTTTTCATTTTGGCGTAATGATATTTCGCCTTTAGTATATCCGCCTAGTCCAATAGAATATCCTGTAACGCTTCCACCAGATGCGCCCCATAATTCAATTGAATAGTTTCCAGATACAGGAGCAACAAATTCTTGATAATCACCTGTGTATTCATAATTATAAGTTGATTGTACACTATTAGAAGAATTTCCATTAGTTAAAGTAACTCTTGCATGACCATTTCCTGTATGCCCAGCAGTAACTGTACCATCAGGTTGTGGTTGACCACTACAATCATTAGTTATATCATTTGTCCACTTACAACCAGCAGCATCAATCATTTCAGTATTTGTAAATGATTTATTACTGTAGTGTACTGATTGTCCAGTATGAACTATATTACCAGCAGTTGAACTTGCACTTATAGCATTACATCCTTCATGTCCAGATATAAAGGATGAACTTGCACCAGATGCTCCAGCTGTACTACTTTCAAGTGAAGTAGTAGCTCCATAGTAACCACCACCGGCTCCAGCTCCACCAGCATGTGAATCTTTACCAGCCTGTCCGTATCCGAATGCATAACCAGAAGTTTGAGTTGCATGATAGTTTCCAGTACATTTAATACTTTGCCATCTCCATACATCTCCATAACCATATAATCCACCACTAATACCACTTGAATTTGGTTTATCAGCAACAGTTCTATCAACTGTAGCTCCACCGCCACCACCGGCAGCAACCATAATTCTTGATTTTAATGAATTGAAATCATTCCATTCACCACTAGCAAGTCTAACGTCTGTAGCTCCACCACCAGAGCCACCACCATCATTTACATCGGATGCATATCTACCTTGGCCACCACCATTGTAGCCTCCATCAACATTTGCATTCATTTCACCAGTTTTACCTTGGCCTCCAACGAAAATATATAATTTTTCGTTAGCTTCTAATCTAATAGTACCAGATGTATATCCACCTTCACCTTGATTTTCTACGTATAAACCTTCAATAATATTTATACCACCAGATGCCCCCCATAATTCAATCTTATAATCTCCAGTTACTGGAGCGATGAATTCTTGATAATCACCTGTATAATCAAAATCAAATTGTACTTGTTCACCACCATCAATAGTATTAACTATTTCATAGTTGCTTGGTAATACTTCGGTATTATCAAATTGATTATAAGTTATTTTAGCGTATCCATTACCTTCTTTAGCATATTTAGATACAGCATCACTCGAAATAGAAGTTGTATTGTAAGTTCTTACTTGTCTTTCATATTCTTCCATTTCTTCTCTATCTTCGAAGATTTCATATCCATCTTTGATAGTATTAATTGCTCCATAATAAGCTTTAGTTGAACCTTTTAATCTACCTGAATAGAATTCAGCATTTCCTGTAGTCTTATATACACCATATAAACCACCAGAAATAGAAGGAGCATAAATATCAACCACAGAAGTATCACTTCCAACAGTTAAATTATAATTTTGATTTACATATAATCCATATGTTTCACCTTTGATAGTTCCTGCTTTTAAGTTGAAGAATCTATCTGCTCCTGAATATGAGCAATATAATCCAACACCAATATTACCAGCAGATATTGAACCACCATCCATAGTTACTCTACTATATGTAGCATTAACATCAGATAAATAGATACCATAAGCATCTAAACCAGGCGCTTCAAGAATAGTATTATTGTATATAATAGTTCCATTTATTACATATAAACCATATGCTTTTTCATTACCAGCATAAATTCTTGAATTATTGAATTCGAATGTACCATCTGTTTTAGTACCTGATGCATTAGGAGCATTAATAAATGAATTATTAATTGTTGCACCACACCATGCCCCAGCTATAAATCCATAATGATCAGCACTATTAGATGTAGTTGTAATTTCACAATTATTAACAGTTGCAACAGTATAATTTAAATGTACTGAATTAGTTGTTCCAGTAATTGTTAAATCATTTAATTCAAGTATTGCCTTTGTGTTTGTATTAGTTGTAGTTTCATCTAATATTGCACTACCAGATGTAGATTCGATAGTACCACCAGTAATTGTCATTGTACTATTATTACCTGAATGATATACACCTGTTGATATAGCTTTAACTGTTAAATCAGTTATAGTCATTGTGTTAGAGTCACCTCTATGATTTATACCAACATTATTAGATCTAATATCATTACCATCTAATGTAGATACGCAACTACCACCTGTACTACTTATACCAGTAGTTGAAGCATTTATAATATTATCATTGATTGTAGATCTTAATGAAGAGCCTGTCATATTAATACCAGTTGTAACATTAAATGTATTATCTTCAATAGTTATAGTATTACTATTACCACCTACATTTATACCAGTGCCACTTGATTTAATATTACTATGATCAATTGTAGTAGTATTTGTAGTTCCAGGAATATTAATACTTGTACTTTGTGTATCAAATGATGAATTTGTTACATTTAATGTATTTGTTGCACTGTTAAGTTCAACACCAATACTACTAGATTTAATAGAAGAATTAGTTACTGTAATAATGCCATTACCTTGATTAACTTTAATACCATATGATCCAACATTAATAATTGAATCAGTTACTGTAATATTTTGTTTAACATCAGTAATTATTGCGTTACCACCTGATAATGTTGAACTATTTAGAAGTGCAATAGAACCATTTCCAGTAGTACCTCTAATACAAGCTCCAGAAGAACCTGTTTTTAAATCAACATTATTAACTACAATTGAACCTTTATTATTAATTACATCACCTGATGTATTAATCAATGCGGAATCATTATCAGTAATATTCTTAATAGTTAATATAGACTCATTAATAATTGTTTTATTGAATGTTAACTCATATCCATTCATATCTAATGTAATTGTCTTATCAGCTGGGAATGTTACATCTTCTTTAATAGATGCATGGTTAAGAACTTTAATAGTTCCACCTTCTTCATCCAATGCAGCAATAGCTGTTTCAAACGAACTATAAACATTTCCTGAAACCTCTAAGAATCCTTGTTTAGATGAAAGATATGCATTAACTGTACTATGTCCTCTAGAAGGAACATTGTATCCATACATTTGTCCATTTGATACTTGCGATTCATTAACATAACCAGAACCACCACCGGCACCACCATGTCCACGGTTAGATCCACCACCACCGAAGAATCCACCTCCGGCACCAGAACCGCCATAACCTTCATCACATACATTAGCACCTTTACCAAATGTACCTAAAGCACAATTAGCATTATTATAAGTTTTACCACCAGTTTCTTGAGTACCACCTGTACCATTGAAACCAGTATATCCGTTATTTGAATCAATATCTAATCCATCTCCACCGATGTAGCCACCACCGGAACCACCAACACCTGATGCTCCAGAACCACCGCCACCACCGGCAACGATTAGAATACTTGATCTATTATCACTTAATTTATCTAGAGTTCCTATTGATTTAGCAATATGAGTAGCTCCACCACCGTTAGAACCTGCTTGACTGGATACTAGTCCAATACCACCGCCATTATAACTTGGCCTACATTTTCCGACACAGTTAGTGTCTCCTTGACCTCCAGCATAAATATAAATTAATTCATCAGTATTAAGAGTTATTTCACCAGTTGTATATCCACCATAACCATATTTAGTATTTGCTCCATATACTCCACCAGATGCTCCCCAAGCTTCTATTTTATATTTACCTGGGCAATATGCAGTGAATGTTTGAACATCACCAATATGATCGTAATTATATACAGTTCCAATTAAATCAGAACAATTAGTTATATTACTCTTATATTTTGCATATAAATTTACTGAATAATATATTTTAGTATTAGTTGTTACTTTCTTAGTAAATGTTCTATCTAAATACCATCCATCAAATACATAATCACTTGTTATTGTAGGTGTAGGTAAATTAGATAATTCATCTCCTAAATCATAATTTAATGTAGTATCAGTAACTGTACCAATACCAGGATTTAATGTTACTACAGATTCAGTAGCTAAACTTACAACTGTAATTTTTGCATATCCATCACCTTTTCTTACACCTTGTTCTAAAGAAACATCAGTAAATGTAAGATTATCATTACCTATCTTTTGGTAATCTAAGTAAGTTGTGTCGCACCCATCATAGCCTGATACATATGAAGAACCACCGCCACCGCCTTGGTAATTAGCGCCTCCAGAACCACCACCGTAGTAGCCACCGCCACCACCGCCGTAGTCTCCAGAATTACTTGTTCCTCCACCATATCCGAATCCTCCGTTTGCACCAACGTTAGAATATCCTCCAGATATTTGTGTACCATAACCATAATTAGCTTCGTATCCTGATGTAACGGCTCCACCACCGTTTAAGCCACCACCGGCTCCACCAGATTCATCGTTATCGTTTCCACCAGGAGATGCAAATTCACCAGAAATCTTTGAATGGTATGTACCTGATGCACTACCTGTATCATCAGCTCCACCACCAGCACCTGCAACAATAATACGTGATCTTAATGATGAGAAGTCATCCCAACTACCAGGAACTAAACGAATATCAGTAGCACCACCACCAGTACCTAATGCGTTACCAGTATATACAGCACCACCACCACCGTTCCAGCCTCCTACAGTCCATGAGTTAACAGTTTTACCTGCTTGACCTACATAAACATATAGTTCTGTACCAGCTATATTAATTTCAGTTATACCTTTAGTATATCCACCTTTACCAGCACGTGAACCAGTATTAGAATCAGGATCATTTCCACCACCTTGGGCACCCCATACTTCTAATTGATATTGTCCAGGACAATTAACTGTAAATGTTTGTTCGCTGCCTGTATACTCAAATTCAAATACATCACCAACTTGATAATCACAAGCACCATTTCCATTTCCTATTACATTAACATTTTCATAACTATCACTACTTGCAGTAGATAATGATCCATCATGTTCTAAATATGTTACTCTAGCATAACCATTACCTTCTTTAGCATAATTGCTTGTAGCTGATTGAGAATGGTTGAATGAAGTTAATGTTGCAACTTCGCCTTCATTGATTGTGTAGTCATAATGAACTTCTTTATCTTTTCTTATATCATCAACTTCATTAGTTAATACTCTTTGAGTTGAAGTTAATAATCCACTATAGAAATTCAAATTACCAAAGTTATTATTAATAGCTATATTATCACTTATAATATGTGGGTTTTCTGTAGATAATGGTTCATCTTTAATACCAAGATTTGTAGTAGTATTATTTCCCTTTAAGAATAATCCTATTACATCACCATCTATAGTACCTGAATTAATATTTAATGTCTTAGTTCCAGTACCATTTACATAAATACCAAAGTTACTTGCATCAATAGTACTATCAGTAAAATTAATTGTATAACCATTATTTGATGGAGATTGAATACCATCATTAGCTGTAATAGTTGTACCAGTTATGTTTAAGTTGCCTGAATTATGGTAAATACCATAACCACTGGCAGCACCTGAAGTAACACTAGTATTTTTTAAGTTTACTACTTCATTTGCATAAATACCAGATGCATTAGGAGCTTCAATTATTACTCCGTCATTTACATTAAGAGTTGTATTGTATTCAACATGTAATGCATAATTATCTCTACTTGTTGATGTGGTCTTAAATGTTCCACCATCTAGTGTTGCATTAACACTATGTAATACAGCACCATGTGTTGCACCTTGATATGTTCCATCCTTAATAGTTAATGTATTTCTATTAGAATTATATGATACAAAATCAATAGCTACATTTTCAGTTGAAGTCATAGTAGCTTTATCAATAGTCCAATTATTACTTTGAGAATAATTATAAATACATTGATGCTTAGAAGTTATATTAATATTTTCAATTTTTATCGTTGAACTATGAGAATTATAGAAATCAATACCAGCATTTCCACTTGAAGTAATTGTACCCTTTTTATAAGTTAAAGTAGAATTACTTGAATTATTAAAGTAAATACCAAGATCTCCAACAGAGATAGTACCATCTTCATATAATAATGAAGAACTACTTGCATCTTGGAAATATATACCATGTGATGTAGCTGTTATTGTTCCTGAATGAACAGTAACACTAGAATTAGGTTTATTCATTCTAATACCACATGATGACGCAGTAATAGAAGTATTCTCAATAACTACCGATTGACTAGCATCACATATAACACCATTCAATAATGAACTAACAGTTGAATCTTTTAATGTAATTGTACCAGTTCCAGTTGATCCCCAAATAGCAGATGAATCAGTAGCAGTACCAGTCACTTTAACACTATCGAATGTTAAGTTACCCTTATTTTCAATTACATTATCTACTAATGCTTTTAATTCACCAGTTTTATTTTCACTTGAATCAACAAAAGTAGTATTAGCATTATTAACAAATCTATTTGTTGTTTCTAGAACATGTCCTTGTAAATCAATTGTAATAGTTCTATTTCCAACAATAGTTGGTGTATCTTCAATTCTAGCATTCTTTAATACTAAAATAGTTCCTGTTCCATTTTCGGCAATAGCTTCAGATGCATCTTTAAAGTTATTAAATGTTTGATCACCAACTTGTAAGAATGCATCAAGAGGAACTAAATAATTACTTATCCATTCAGCAGGAGATTCTTCTATTTCATAACCATACATGACACCATTGTAGATTCTAGAATTTCCAATATATCCGGAACCACCACCAGCACCACCGTTGTTATTGTTAGTTACATAACCACCATACCAACCAGCACCAGCTCCACCAGTATCTGTATTAGCAGAAACGTTTTCACCTTGACCAAATGCATAACCATGTGTTTGAGTTCCACCCATACCAGAAATATTAATACGAGTTCTATTAACTCTTCCACCATCTATGAAGGCTGCTCCAGCAATGTATCCACCACCAGATCCTCCAGAACCATCATCGCTACCGTATTTATTAGAACCAGAGTTATCTGATCCGCCACCACCACCGGCAACGATTAATACACTATCTCTATTATTTGATAAAGTTGATAATAAACCAGATTTTGTAGCAATATGTGTAGCTCCACCACCTGAACCAGAACCGTTGTTACTACCATAACCACCACCGTTATATCCACCAAGTGGTCCACCATATGGACTTGAACCAGCACCATATAATCCAGCACCACCAACGTTGATATATAGTTTTTCTCCAACTTCTAAATCAATTTCACCATATGAGTAACCACCAGCACCAGCTCTACTACCAGCATTTGCACTAGGTATAGTACCACCACCAGATGCTCCCCATAATTCTAATGAATACTTACCAGTACATGGGACAACAAGTTCTTCTTCATGCCCGATATAATCATATATGAATAATTGATTAGTATTACATGTATCATTAGATTCACCTAAATAAGTAATCTTAACATAACCATTTCCATACTTAGCTTGTCTACTTACTGGTTCTTCAGATATTTCAGAAGTAGCATAAGTTAATATTGTTCTATCATATTCTTCATGTTCTTCATGAATATACATGTTATCTCTTATTTCTTTAAAGTACAGGTCATTCTTATAACCATAATTATAACCTCTTAATCTACCATTATAGAAATAAGCGGTTCCACTAGTTCTATATAAACCATATAGACCACCTGTAATATATGGAATAGTTGTAAATAATTCATCATCCTCATGACCAATTGTAATTATGTATGGTTGAGTTACATATAAACCATATAATTCAGATGTAATTGATCCGCCACTCATATTAAATGATCTTGTGTAACTACTATTATTATCATGTAAAGCAACACCTATATAACCGGAATCAATTGAACCACCTTCCATAATAATATCAGTATAATAATTATCATTACATAAAATACCATATGCTTCAGAACCAGGTGTTTCAATAGAACCACCATACATTCTGATAATAGTATAATGTCCTCTTATACCAAATCCATTATAGGCTCCTGCATAAATTCTTGCACCATCATAAATAGATATACTACTTTCACTACGAATAGCAGAAGCAGTTGGTGCATTAATAAAGGCTCCATCTTTTAAAGTTAATGAATTCCAATAATCAGCATAATATGCATATTGATCTCTATTAGTTGAAGTATTCTTTACTTCAGCATTTTCAATTGTTACAGCACTATATCTAACTTCCATACCATATGAAGTTCCTTGTACTAAACCACCTGTAATATTAATATGAGAATAATAAGCATCTGTACTATTTTTATCTCTTTCATCTCTAATTCCCATACCGTTAGTAGCTCTAACAGTACCATTTATATTAATTCTATTATAGTAACCATAAGTATAAATACCATAACTAGAACCAACAATTTCAGCATCATTAACATTTAAATGACAGTTATCTCTTTGTAATCTAACAGCTATACCAGTACCTGTAATAGTTCCACCATTTACATTAAATGTAGAATTTGCAACATCACAGTATAAACCAGTACCAGCATAAACCTCACCATCATTAATAGTTACTGTAACATTTGAACTATTAATTATACCTGAATGTGAATTTGCACCTTTAACGGTACCACCATTCATTGTTAATGTAGTATTAGCACCACTCATTAAAATACCATTGGTAATACCTAAGATTTGTGCGCCATCATCAATAGTTAATGATTTATTAGTAGAAATACCAGTAATCTTACCAGAATTAATAGAATCATTCATTGTACCACTATTTAATAAACCATATGTTGAACCAGAATTAATTTCGTAATTACCTGTTAATGTAAGCTCACCTGCATTATTAAGTGCATAATTACTTGCAGTATATAATATTGAGTTATCTACTGTTAATGAACCTGTACTATAAATAGCAGAATGATCAGTTGAATTAATTGTTGCGTTCTTTACAATTAATACACCAGGGTTAGAAATTGCATCTACTGATTTGTTTTGTTTAATAAGAATATCTTCTAGTGTGAATGTTCCATTGTTGACAATTGATCTTGCACTATTGATTGATCCTTTATTCTCTGAATCATCATAGATTCTTAATGTTCCATTATTTGTTATTTGGTTACCTGTTGTTATGTTGTAACTATTCATGTTGATTGTTACATCATATCCTTCTTTTACTTCTACTGGATATGCTGCTTCAAAGTCTTTTATTATATATATTGTTTTATTACTTATTCTTGCTGCTTCGATTGCATCTTGTA
>JAIKYM010000004.1 GCA_024683115.1 Bacilli bacterium | reverse complement strand
ATGGGAAAGTGGTACTGGATTTCCTGAAACTGAAAAAATAATAGCTATTTGTGAAGTATTTAAATGTAGTATGGATGAATTAGTTAAAGGTAAAATATCATTAGATGTTAAATCTGAAAAAGAAGAATATGAAAGAATAATGAATAAACAAATATATGGTTCTATGTTAGGTGTAGCTATTATTTTGTTAGGTGTAACTATAATGATGATTTTAATGGGTTTAGCTCCAGATGGTGAATTAGAAGAAAGATATTCAATGTTTGGCATAATATCTGTTTTAATTGCTGTAGCAGTTGCAGTACCAACATTTATAATCACAGGAAACGAAGCGGAAAACTTTAAAAAAAATAATAATAAGATTACAAATATGTATACTGATAAAGAATTAGAAAATATAAAAAGAAAAACAACAATTATTAAAGCTATTGGAATTTTTATTATATTAGTAGGAACAATAATAATGTTTTTAACAATAGCTCTTAATATTTTTGGAGAAAAAACACAATTATCAGTTGCTTGTTTATTAGGATGCATAACAATAGCTATTCCATTTTTAATATATGCTGGTCAAAATGAAGAAAAAGTTGATATTGAGAAATATAATCTAGGTCAAACCAAAGAAGCTAAAAAGAATCAACAGTTAATTGGAAAGATATGTGGAACTATAATGCTTGTCTCAACTATTATTTTCTTAATATGGAGTTTCACAACAAACATGTGGAATTTTAGTTGGATTGTTTTTACAATTGGTGGAATTCTTTGTGGTATTGTTGGAACAATATTTGAAAACAAATAATAAAAAAATTATAATTCAAACATTTATAATAGATAGTTGTTCGGACTATTAAGATATTAAGATATTAAAATATTAAGAGGATGTAAAAATTCTCTTTTTTCATGGTATAATGTATATGAGGTGTGAGCTATGAATGAATATATTAATTTAGATGAAAAGAATATTGATGAAGAACATATTTGTTGTGCTATAGGAGATCCTAAACATCAAGATGGTGTAGATAGAAAGAAAGAATGGATTAAAAGCAAATTAAAAGATGGACACGTATTTAGGAAGCTAAATGCAAGAGGTAAAATTTTTATTGAATATGAACCAATAGAAACGGCTTGGGTTCCTATTAAAGGTAAAAATTATATGCATATTTACTGTTTATGGGTAGCAGGTAGCTTTAAAGGAAAGGGTATTGGTAAAGAATTATTAGAATATGCTATTCAAGATGCAAAAAACAAAAAAATGAGTGGTGTATGTACATTAGTATCACAAAAGAAGAAACCATTTATTGGAGATAAGAAATTTTTTGAACACTATGGATTTAAAGTAGTAGATACAATTAATGATTATGAATTAATGGCATTACAATTTGATGATAAAGAATCACCTAAATTTAGTGATAGTGCTAGAAAGATGGAAATAGACAGTCATGATTTCACTATTTACTATTCTAATGAATGCCCATATGTTGAATATGAAGTAAAAGAATTATCTGATTATGCAAAAGATAAAGGAATTAAGTTAATCTTTATAAAAATGGATTCATTAGAAAAAGCTAAAAATGCACCATGTGTGTTTAATAATTGGGCTAATTTCTATAAAGGAAAATTTGTTTCAAATACAATTTTAAATGCAAATGCATTTGAAAAATTAATTAAATAAAATGATCATAATATTTTGATGTTCCGATTTCTTTGTTATAATGAACTAGATAAGCAATTTAGTGAATAATAGTTTTGTTTCCCAGCTTTGACATTATTGCAAGCCGCAATTAAAGCAAAGAAGAACTAATATAAATAGAATAAAGACTAGTTAAAACTAGTCTTTTTTATGCTCGGAAAATAGTAATCTTGTGATCAATCTAAATTCAAGAAAAGTACAAATTTATGATAAAATAAATATATAAGTTAAACTCCACGTTGTGTTTGGTTACACCATATTGAAAACTTGTTACAATTATTTATGAAAAGAGGGATAATAATGAATCAAGAGAAT
>JAIKYM010000056.1 GCA_024683115.1 Bacilli bacterium | reverse complement strand
AAAGGCATAGTATCTAATAAATCTAATCTAAATTCACCATCTTTTTTATAATAATCTATAGTAGCATTTCGTACTTCTTGATATAATTCATCTCTTTTTTTATCTTCTCTATATTCATCCATTTTTACTTTAGTAATATCATATGGTTCAAAAATAGAATAATATACTTCTTTATCAAATCTTTGTAACGTGATTGGATCATATACATAACCATTTCTTTCAACCCACATATGAATATCTTTTCCTTCACCATATTTCTTAGTTAAAGATTTTAATCTACCTCTAACTAATAAGGCATCGTCAAAACATAAAAACATATATTCACTTTTATCTAGATTATTAGATATATTTATATCATCATCTATATAATATACTCTGATATAAGCAGGTAATCCTAGAATATAAGTATTTCTTAAAGTTTCATTAAAATCTCCATCAAAAGGAGATACTTTGTCTTCACTCATCGCTTTAATAATGGCATTACCTTTTGTTCTATTTAAATAACTAGCTATCACCTTTTTAAGCATATTATTCCCCTCTTTTGACTAACTATTCTACTATTTTTAGGTATTTTTAGCAAATTAATAAAAAAAGATGTGTATTTCTACACACCTTCATATTTAGATATTATTTCTTTATTATCAAAATAATCTATCTTCATATTCTTTCTTAATCTATTTACTACTTCATCACAATGTTTAGAAGCATCTTCAGTACCCTTCTTTAAGATATCAAATACTTCATTAATATGTTCTTCATAGTATTTACGTTTTTCTCTAACAGGAGCTAATTCATCATTTAAGATAGCAGCTAAGAATCTCTTAATCTTAACATCACCTAAACCACCTTTTTTATAAGCTGCTTTAAGTTCATCTAAATCTTTAAATTCAGGTAAGAATCTTTCAAATGAATCTTCCTTACAGAAACAATCTAAATAAGTAAATACCATGTTACCTTCTACTTTACCAGGATCTTCCACTCTAATATGATCTGGATCAGTATACATGCTCATAACTTTCTTATTAACTGTTTCTTCATCATCAGATAAATAAATACAATTACCTAATGATTTACTCATCTTAGCATTACCATCTATGCCAGGTAATCTTCTACAAGCATCATTTTCAGGTAATACTGCTTCAGGTTCATATAAAGTTTCACCATATATACCATTTATACTTCTAACTATTTCTCTTGCTTGTTCTATCATAGGTAATTGATCATCACCTACAGGTATTATTGTAGCATCAAAACCTGTAATATCTGCTGCTTGGCTAATTGGATAAGTTAAGAATCCACATGGAATAGATTCTCCAAATCCTCTCATCTTTAATTCTGATTTTATAGTTGGATTTCTTTGTACTCTAGCTAAAGTTACAACATCCATATAAAAACATGTTAATTCAAATAAACCTTTAACACCAGATTGAACAAAAATAGTTACTTTAGATGGATCGATACCAACTGATAAATAATCTAAAGCTACTTCAATAATATTTTGTCTTACTTTTTCAGGATTATCCCAATTATCTGTTAAAGCTTGTACGTCAGCAATCATGATATAGAATTTATCATAATCACCTTTATTTTGAAGTTCTACTCTACTTCTTAGTGATCCTACATAATGTCCAATGTGTAATCTTCCAGTAGGTCTATCACCAGTTAATATTACTTTATCCATATAATTCATCTCTTTCATTAGTAAAATTATAACATAAAAAAATTAGGAAATATATCCTAATTTAATTTCATTAATTCAGCATAATGTTTACTAAATGATTCTAAGAATTGATTTATTTCACTAGGTAATGTTAAATGAGATAAACTAATTCTTATACTTGATTTACTTCTTGCTTCATCTTTATACATAGCCATTACAGAAGGACTAGGTTTTCCTGAATAACAAGCTGTATTAGATGATAGATAAATATCATCTGCTTCAAGTGCATGTATAAATGTTTCAGGTTGTACACCTATAATAGATATATTTAATATATGAGGTATACAATACTTAGAAGTATTTATATAAACATTTGGATAACTTGATAAATGTTCAATTATTCTTTCTTGATACTTTCTTATTTGTTCTTCTTTCTTATCCATATCTTTTAAAGCAAGTCTTAATGCTTTTGAAAAACTAACAATAAGAGGAAGAGGTTTAGTACCTGGTTTTAATTCACCATCATGGGCACCAAATTGAATAGGTTTAATTTTTACACCTCTTGCATGATATAAAAGCCCTATTCCACCTGGACCATATACCTTTTCTCCTGATATAGATCCTAAATCTACATATAACATTCTAACTGGTACCTTACCAATTGCTTGAGTTAAGTCTGAATGGAATAATACATTTGGATTATTCTTCTTAATTATTTGTCTTATTGCTCCCAAAGGTTGTCTTGCACCTGTTTCTGAATTAACACATGCAATTGATACAAGTATTGTTTCTGGAGTTACTTTTTGTTTTAATTCATCTAGATCTATTAAGCCTTCTTGCGTTACACCTACATAATCAATAATATATCCTTTTTCTTCAAGATGCTTACATATACCATATATAGAAGGATGTTCCATCTTTGATACACATATTCTATTACCAAATCTTTTATTTGCTTCACATGCTCCTAGTATAGCCATGTTATTAGCTTCTGTAGCTCCAGATACATAATCAAATTCATCTTCATTTATACCTAATAGTTCAGCTATTTGTTTAGTTGCACTTTTAAGTAATTCATTTGATTTAGTACCTAATTTATGAATACTTTGAGTATTAGCAAAATATTCTTCGGTAACTTTATTATAACTATCTAATACTTCAGGAAGTATAGGTGTTGTTGCTGAATAATCTAAATAAATCATAAAATCATTCCTTACTCTTCAATTCCATATTCTTCTTTATATTCATCTAATAACTTATCTTTTATACCTGGTTCAACAACATTAATAGACTTAATAGCTTCACTTAAAGATTCATTAAATAATCCTTTAAAGAATAATCTTTCAGCTCTAGCTAGTCCATTGTTGATTTCTTTATTAACTGCTCTATATCTATTACCATATACAATAGCATTTTCAGCCATTGAAGCTTTTTTTACTGTAGAATATGCTGTGTTATATACTTTTAATGCTAAATCTCTTGCAGTATCTACTCTAGTATTTAAAGTATTAATAGAAATAGGTTTCTTCTCTAATTCTAATGTCATATTCTTTAAAGCATCTGACGCTTCCTGATACTCAGTATAAAACTCTTTAGGTATAACTGGTAACTTAAATGAACTAATATGTTCTCTTGTTTGTTTCATAATATTCTTGATTGCATCTTCTTGTTCTCTAGCTCTTATTTCATCTTCTTTTAAAGATCCAAGACTTCTTAATGTGTAATCAAGTTTTTCTTCGGCTTTAACTAATCTAATATTAGTATTCTCCATTTGTTTAACTAGTCGCGAATAAGCTGTTGTTTTACTACGGAATTCTTCCATAGTTTTATTATATGCATCTTCACAGATTCTTAATTCCTTTGCTAGTTCTTCTATTATTTTAACATCATCATCAGTTAAATCATAGGAATATTTGATATCTGATATCTTATTTTTTAATCCAGATATAATTTTATTTAACTTCTTACATTTTAAAATAACTGATCTAATATAATCATCAAATAACTTCTTAGCTATTCTTTCCTTTTCAAAATCCTGATATAACTTATCAAAATAATCTAGTATTGTACGAAGTTCAAATATGGAATCTTCTAAGTTTAATACTTTTAATCTATCAAAGATATCTCTAACCTTTTTCTCTGATTCAGTTATATTATAATCAATCTTTAAATAATCTAAGTTATAACCTTCATCTAATAGTTTGTCTGCTTGTTTTCTAATATCTTTAATACGAGCAGGTATCATTCTTTCACCCATCAAAATAATAGATGGAGCTTCATCAATAACTACTTTTAAATTACCTATAGTATCATCTAATGCGTTAACTATTTTACCTACTTCAGAATAAACATTATTTTCCATAGCTATTTCAAAAGCACTAAATAGTTTATCAACATTTTCAAATTGTAATTCTAGAGTATTAAGAATAATAGAATAATCTGTTTTATTAGAATTATTATATTGTAGATATATTTGTCTATATTCAGTTTTTAACTTAGTTACTATTTCTCTATTTCTTTCTTCAGATAAAGTTATTTCTTCTATCTCTTCAAGTAATTCTTGAGATTTAGCTCTAGCCATATGAATATCATATTCAATTGAACATAATCTTTCATCTACTTCTTTGTATTTATGATTAACTAGGTAATCTTCTACATCGATTAATCTATCAGTAAT
>JAIKYM010000146.1 GCA_024683115.1 Bacilli bacterium | reverse complement strand
GTATTCAGTTAACTCATGATATTCCATTTCACCAACATTGTTTAACAATAATATAGATAATACTGGATGATTGAAAAACTCGTATGCTGACAATGGTGAATATAACTCATATAAATATTCATTTAAATTATCATTTTCCTTTAAATATGATTTAACTAATCCAACAGCTTCAAGCGCCTTTCTTGCAGTAACAATATTAGCTAATGATGTTTTTAAAGTAACCATTAAATGATGATGATTTAAATCTCTAGACATTACTTCACTCTTATCTAAATCTTGCCACAAAGTTAAGAACAAACTTAAAGCAGTTGATCCTATAATTGGTTCATATAAACTAATTAGAACTTTTTTATCAACTTCAGTTAAAACAGTTTGATTAATAACAGTATATATATCTGCTTGTGATACACTATCTTTCATATGAACCTCTCCTAATAAATATTATATACTATATCAAATCTAACTGCTATTAAAACCTAACATATGAGGCTAATTTGTTAATTTTGTTGAAAAGTAAAAGACTACTTTTTCTTAGTAGTCTTTTTTACTTCTTTTTTATTATCTTTCTTTTCTTCTTTTTTATCAGGATTAAAAGATATTTGAAATCCATATAATTCTAATTCTTTATTTAATTCATCAGAAACATTAATAACATCTCTTTTTAATTTAATAGCCATCTTAAACCTCTTGAATAACTGCAATTATCATAGGTTTAGTTTCTGTTTCATTGTAGAAGTACTTAGATAATTGTTCTCTTATTTCATTCTTAATATTATTATAATCCACATATTTAGGTGTAGTATTCTTTTCAATTATTTCTAGAGATATCTCTTTAATCTTATCGATCATTTCAGCTGAATCTTTAACATAGATAAAACCTCTTGTCATTACTTCAGGGCCAACTAAAACTTTCTTTGATTGTTTATCTAATGTAGCTGATATCAACATTATTCCATTTTCAGCTAACATTTCTCTATCTTTTAATACTAGTTCACCAATATCTTCAGATGTATCACCATCGATCAATACTGTATCAATCTTGATAGTTTCAAATTTATCTTGTAATTTACCATCTATAAATTCAACTACATCACCATTTTGTTTTAACAATAGATTTTCTTTAGGCATACCTAACTCATATGCAAGATTAGCATTGTTAACCATAGATCTGTATTCACCTTTAACCGGCATATAATACTTAGGTTTAATTAAATCTAACATAATCATTAAATCTTCTTGAGCTGCATGATGTAATATTGATTTATCTTTAGGTATTGTTACACTATCTGCTCCTTTTTGAGCAATTAAATCTTGTAATCTAACAAGTACTTTTTCGCATGAATCATAATTAGGTTCTGCAAAAAGGAATGTGTCTGTATTTCTAATATTAATAAACTTATCATTACCTGATACTATTCTATTTAATGTTGCATAAGGTTTTTCTCTATCATCACATACTAATAAAATAGTATTCTGTCTATTAATATCATTTAAATCTCCAAGTAATCCTTCTTTAACTGTTAAATAGCCTTCTTTTAAAGCCATGTTAACAATATTTTGAAGTTTCTTACCCATGATTACTATTTTACGATGCATATTAGTAGCTGCATCAAATATTTCTTGTACTGTATGTAAATGAACAGGTAAAGTAGATATTATTAATCTACCTTCAGCATGATTCATTTGATCTTTAAACCAATTAGTTAATCTATGTCTAGGAGATGTATGTCCTGGAATTTCTGAGAATGAAGATTCAGATAGTAAACATAAAACTCCTTGTTTACCTACATATGCTATCTTACCTAAGTCCATTGAATAAGCTCCACTCATAGTTGGATCTATAATAAAGTCTCCTGTATAACAAATTATTCCATCTTTTGTATATATTGCATACATACAAGCATCAGGAACAGAATGTGATACATTAATTGGGAATATTCCTACATCACCAAAAGCTATCTTTTTATTAACCTTTATTTCTATAATATTTTTGCTATTAATACCTTCTAGTAATAAATATTCTTTAGTATATTTAGTACAATATATTTTTATATTAGGTATATTAATAATTAAATCACCTACACCACCCATATTCTCTAAGTGTGCATGAGTTAAAAATACACCTACAATTTTATCTTTATTTTGTTTTAAATA
>JAIKYM010000117.1 GCA_024683115.1 Bacilli bacterium | reverse complement strand
AGGTGAAATAATAGCTGGTGTTGTTATCCTAGTTGTTTACAACATAGTAAATAAGATGGTTAAGAATACTAAAGTTGAACCTAATCTAATTAATAATAATTTATCAATATAAAAAAGATAATGTTAAACATTATCTTTTTTTTCTATTACATGAGTTTTAGAATGTTTCTTAATCCAATTATTAACTATTTCATGGTCATCTAAATGAATCTTCTCATGTCCTATAATTTGATAGTCTTCATGTCCTTTACCAAGGATTAATAAGATATCATTTGGTTGTAACATTTCAATTCCCATTTCAATAGCTTTAGTTCTATCATATTCAATATCATAGTCTGTTTGAGTTAATTCTTTAGTTATATCATACATGATTGTAACTGGATTTTCAGTTCTAGGATTATCATTAGTGAATATTACATGATCTGAATTATTATATGCAATATTACCCATAATTGGACGTTTCATTGGATCTCTATCTCCACCACATCCAATAACTGTAATAATTCTTCCTTCTTTTATTTCATTCATAGCTGAAATAATCTTTTCAACAGCATCAGGAGTATGTGCATAATCGATTACAGCATATCCATCGTTAACATGAATAATTTCACATCTTCCATTTGGAGGATATACATTTGGTGTAACTCTCTTAATATCTTCAGAATCAATTCCGATAGATCTTAAAATACCATAGCAAGTCAAATAATTATAAACATTAAATTTTGATGTTAAATTATTATTAACTTCTTTATCTTCACCATATTCAGTGAATTTTAAATCTGTACTAGATGGAGTAAATTTAGTTCCTGTTACTTTTATGTCTGCATCTTCGCCATATCCGATTAGAACTTTATTAGCATTATCTTTTACAAAGTATTTAGAATGTTCATCATCAGCGTTAGCAACAATATATCCTCCATCTTTTAAGTAATTTAATATAAGTAATTTAGCCTTTAGATAATTATCCATAGTCTTATGGAAATCTAAATGGTCTTGTGTAAGATTAGTGAATGCTACTGAATCAAAAGTTAATCCAGCAATTCTTCCTTCACATAATGAATGTGAACTTACTTCCATTATTACATGTGTACATCCATTTTCTTTTGCTTCATGTAATAAGTTATATAAAGATAAAATATCTGGTGTTGTATTTGGTAATTCTCTTTTAACATCACCATAGTAGAAACCAATAGTTCCAATGTAAGCTGCTTTAATACCTAACTCTCTTAACATTTGATAAGTTAAATAACATGTAGTAGTTTTACCATTTGTTCCTGTTACGCCCATTAATACTAAATCATTAATATCTTGTGAATATTCATTTACTAATGCATTCTTTAAGAATTCTTTAGTATCATCTACTTTAATAACTGGTACAGTAGTTTCAACATCTTTTTCTACTACTACAGCAGCTGCACCATTTTGAACAGCTTTATCAATGTAGTTATGTCCGTCTACTGTGTGGCCTGTTATAGCTACAAATGTTTGTCCTTCCTTTACTTTTCTTGAATCTGTCTCATATTTGATCATAATCATTTCTCCATTAAAAATTTTAATATTTATTATAGTATAAAAATAATACTTTGTGTATATAAAGTTGCATATTTACGTATAAAAATATATAATATGCATCACAGGTGATGTATATGGACAAAAATGAAATAATATATAAGTTCTATATAATATGTAATAGTTTAAAAAATATAGTTTCAACTAATAAATCTACTGAAGGAAGAGCAGAAAGTATAGCAGATGAAATATTTACTGCTGAGATGATTGCTATTTCTAATTATTATAACAATCAAGAACAATATAAAGATGTTGATTTAATGAAGGCATTAGCAATGCTTATTGTATATAAATTAGATGATGAAGATGTAGATAGTAGAGCTATTCTTGAAATAATGGCTCAATTACAACTTTATGATGAACTAGAAGGGTTATATACTAATTTAGTATTTGCTGAGTCTAAAGAAGCTAAGTTCTGTCATTCATGTTTAAAGATTGCTGAAAATATTGAAAATGAAGATAGTGAAGAATATAAATTCATTTCTATAACTAATAAATTAAAAACAATAGTTAGACAAGGATGGATTGATTGGAAAGTATCAGCACCTAGATTAGAAAGAGTATCTGAACATATATTTAGTTCGCAAATATTAGCTTTGGCTTTATATTCCGAAAATGTTGAATATTATTCAAATGTTAACATCTATAGAGTATTATTAATGTTAGCTATTCATGAATTAGGTGAAACAGTAATAGGTGATTTAACACAATTTCAAATCTCTAAAGATGAAAAGAAGAGACTTGAACATGCTGCAGTACATGATTTATTAAAAGATGTAAATGGTGGAGAAGAGTTAGAAGCTTTATTCTTAGAGTTTGATGAACATGCTACACCTGATGCATTATTTGCACATTTCTGTGATAAATTAGATTGTGATACTCAATCAACTGTATATGGTAATGCTGGTTATGTAGATTTATCTGATCAAGAAGATAATAAAACATTCCATAATGAAAGAGTTCAAAGATTGTTAAGTGAATTACATACATTTGGTGGTATGTGGGTATCATTTGGACAAGAAGTATATGGTTACGATGAACCATGTATGGATTACTCTAAATATTTATTAAAAAGAGTTGATGAACCTATTAAGAAAAGAACGGCTCAATAATTTGCTAAAAAGCTCGTTTTATGATATAATTTTATTACCAATGGGGGTTGGAAATATTAAAAGACAATCGATTGGATTGTCTTTTAATTATAGGTGATATTTATGGAAAAAAGAGTATATCAAGATATTGCATATATATTAGAAGATTATACTAACCAAGGTAAAGTGTTAGATGAAAAAGTTATTGTTCCAATAGTTAATATGGTAGTAGAAGCAAGAGAACTAACTGGTTGTGTTAATGATTTAGCTATAGTAGAGGTTAAAGATATAAAACCTCCACAAGAAAATACTACAGGTATTCTAAAAATATTTAAGAAACGTAAACCTTTAACTTCATCTGTTTTAGCTAAATATAATCCTGATACAGGTTTTATTATTTTATATTTAACTAAGCATACTAAATATTTAAATAATTTCTATCGTGGATATTTTGAAGATAAAGATAGATTAATGTATGTTAACCTTTTAATAGTTAAGAGTTTATTACATGAATTAGAACATGCTCATCAAAAGAAAATATTCTATGATTCAACAGGTAGTGATTTACAAGGATTCTCTTACATAGGTTTAGATCCTAGATTATTATATTTTGAAAGATTTAAAAGAAAATTTGGAATAAATATGAAAAAGTGTGAATTAAACAGAGTTCTTAAAGCTAGACCAAGTGCATATAATTCAACTTATAATATTAACCCATGTGAAAGAATGGCAGAATTATATTCTGATAGAACAGCTAATATAGTAATGACTTCATCATTCTTAAAATATGATTTTGATAAAGTATATACTGTAGAATCAATTGAGTATTTAGAAAAGTTATTAGAAGCGTATGAAATATATGATAAAGAACATTATTCATGCCCTATTGAAGAATACTTTAGTAAGATATTATTACCAGAGTGTTGGAAAAAACTATTCTTCTATGATGAAGATATAGATAGATTATATGATAATATATCAAACATGGTATCAGTAAGATCTAGATTAGAAAGTGGTTTAATAGCTACTCAAGATGAATTACAACCACTGTATGATAGAAAAGAAAGATTAGAAGCTAAGATTCATAAATAAAAAGAACTAGCTTCTTTTTTATGCTAGTTCTTAAATTGCTCCTATCTTTCTTAAGATATTTTTATTCTTTTTTAATCTATTGATGGCTAGTACATCTGCAGGTAGCCAATCAAGGTAATCAATATTAGCCATATCCAACCAAACCATATTTTCATGCTCTAAATTATTTTCATCATGGTAAGTGAAGTTTACAACACCATCTTTTAGATTACATAGATATGTATGCATAGTTAATATAAAATCATGATATTCATATTCTATAGTATCTATATATTCTCTTACTATGATATCTGCATTTAATTCTTCTTTAATCTCTCTAATTAATGCATTTTCTAATGTTTCATTATCTTCAACTTTTCCACCTGGGAATTCCCATTTACCTTTGAAATCTCCATATCCTCTTTGAGTTGCAAGTATAGTATCTTCTTTAGCTATTACAGCAGCTACAACTTCTACACATTTTTTGTTCATTTTTATCTTCCTTTCAAATTCTCATAACCTATAAGTTAATTAAATTATAACGTAATAATAGATATAGTAAAAACGAATGTTTAGAATGATAGGTATGAATTTATTTCATATCCTTTAAATAGTGCTTAATAAACTCACTTGGGGCATTAGTTAAGAATCTTTTATTGTAAACTAATGCTAATTCTGCTTTTGGTAGATCAGTTATTTTTAATATATTAATATCTTTATCATCTTTGACAAAGTCATGTAAGATATATCCTATACCTAATCCTTTTTTAACAGATGTAAGTATTATTTCACTTGTATGAATATTTATTTAAACACAATATAACATTAAATAAAGCTGTAAATATTCATACAAGTGAAATAATACTTACATCTGTTAAAAAAGGATTAGGTATAGGATATATCTTACATGACTTTGTCAAAGATGATAA
>JAIKYM010000090.1 GCA_024683115.1 Bacilli bacterium | reverse complement strand
AAGCTATTTAAGAAATTCAAAAATGCTAAGCTGAGTACTAAATTAGTATATATTGTTACTATATTATTATATGCATTTAGTTACACATATCTTATTATAAATATATTGAGGTTGAAAGGTGTTGAAACTAATTTAAGAATGATTGGTTTAACTGCACTTGGTGTAATATTTGCACTATACCTATTTATAAACTTACTACTGTTACTATCAAAGAAAAATGTATTAGTATATATCAATTCATTCTTTATGGTTATAATAGCAGCGATGTGTATTGTAGGATCATCTGTAGTAAATAAATTATTAACATCTTTTGATAACTTATCTAAAGATACAGTAATATACACTACTAACATGATTGCACTAGCTGATACCGAATTTGTTAATGATTCAACATTTGTAGTTGGTATTATCAACAATGAAACTGATGTTGAAGGTAATACTCTAGCCTATGAATTAATTAATAAAGATAAACTACAAATCAAGATACAAAAATACGATAGTTATTTTGAAATGTTAGAAGACTTATACAATAAAAATATTAATGCAATGTTTGTTTCATCCAACTATGGTATAACATATTCAACATATGAAAAATACCAAAAGATAAAAGAAGAAACAAAAGTATTAAATGAATATAGCAAAGAAATGCAAAACCAAGACTACATTGAAAACTTTGCAGACGTAACTAAACCATTTACTGTATTAGTTATGGGAGTTGATTCAGAAGCATCAACATTAAAGAAAGCATCTTCATTCAATGGTGATACATTAATGTTAATAGCATTTAATCCTAAAACACTTAATGCAACAGTATTTAGTATTCCAAGAGATACTTATGTTCCAATAGCATGCTTAAATGATGAATCAAAGATTAATTCAGCTGGAGCATATGGAACAAAATGTGTTATTAATACAGTACAAAACCTAACAGGTATTAATATTGATTATTATGTTAAAGTAGATTTCCAAGGTGTTATAGATTTAGTTAACGCTGTTGGAGGAGTTGACGTAGATGTAGAAGTTCCTACATTAAAATCATTTCTAAAAAAATATAATGGACGATTATGTGAAAGTGATGCAAAAAGAAATATGGTTAACCTAGTATGTATGGATACAGGTATGCAACACTTAAACGGTGAACAAGCATTAGCATATTCTAGAAATAGATATGGTTATGCAGATGGAGATTTCGCAAGAAATAGACATCAACAACAAATAGTTGAAAGTTTAGCTAAGAGTGTTAAGAATGTTACTTCAGTAAATGACTTCTACACTATCTTAGATACAATTACTCCAAACATTGATACAAACATGCAAACAAAAGAGATGTTATCTCTATATGGTGTAGCAAAGAATGCATTACAAAACAACAATGGAGCACTAGTAAATATTCAAAGAACATATCTTACTGGATATGATCTAACAATGTATGTAAATAATATTAGAGCAAACGTTTATACATATCAATATTATCCACAATCACTACAAGAGATTGTAGATGCTATGAATGTAACATTAGAGAAGAAAAAAGCAACTATGATAACAACATTTAGCTTCTCTGCAAATAAAGAATATAAAGCACCAGTAATTGGTCAAAGATATTATTCAGTTGAAAGAAATGAAACAATACCAAACTTCAAAGGACAATTACAAAGCCAAGTTAAAGAATGGTGTTCACAAAGAAATATAGAAATGTACGTAACATATATTCGTGAAGGAGACGCTCTTTACGATGATACATTAGCTGAAGGTACTGTAGTAGATCAAAATGTATTAAAAGGTAAATTAGTAAAAGATACAAGTTCTATAACAATTAGTGTTATAACTAAATATAATCCTTCAACAACAACAACTACTATTACTAGTACTACATCAACTACATCAAGCACAACTTCATCAACAAGCACTAGTGAAACAACTACTACTACGACTACTACAACTACTACAAGTCAAACTGAATAAAATAAGACAAATAAAAAGTTCAATCTAATGATTGAACTTTTCTATTATTACTTTCTTTTCTTTGCACTACGCTTAGTTGTTTTCTTCTTTGTTGTTGCAGTCTTCTTATTAGTCTTTTTTTCTTCAACTACTTTTTCTTCTTCTTCGTCTTCAGATTCATCTTCGTCTTCATCATCATCTTCATCAGATTCTTCTTCATCTTCAGATTCATCTTCTTCATCGTCATCATCATCTTCATCGTCATCATCATCTTCATCATCATCAGATGTTCTAGTGAAGATTATGATTAGAATTATTACTACTGTTATACCAAGGATTACATATCCTATAATGTCATTTTTTGAAGAGTCAGTCTTTTCAGTTTCAGTAGCTGCTCCCTTGTTTTCAGGATCAGATGAAACTGGAGTAATTCCACTTGATGCTTTTACTTTTGCAATAACATCAACATATTTGTTGTTCTTAGATTGTTCAACAATCTTAGCAACAAGATCTTCACCCATTTGTCCACCAAAACCACTGAATGTTTGGTCTCCAATTAAGATGAATGGAACTCCTTTAATTTCTGTTCCTAGTTCTTGAGATACTGCAGATAAGAATTGTTGGTTAGTTGTATCATACCATGTTTCAAAGTATGTTATTCTAACGATATCCTTAACTCTAGAATCACTTCTTAAACTAGTTTTAATGTATTCTTCTAATTCAGCACAATGACTACATCCATCGCCGTAGAAAATATACATATCTACTACGCTAGGTGCAGATGCAGCTTGTGTTGTAGTCTTAGTAGTTTTCTTTGCACTTGCAAATGTAACTGGTAATAGTATTAGTAGTAAAACTAAAATTGACTTGAAAAATTTCTTCATAACCATTTCCTCCTTAAATTACTATATCTATTATATCATATCTTTAATAATTGTTATCAAAAAAGTTAAAAAACAAGGAAATTTCCTTGTTTTATAATATCATTCCAGTACGTACACCTATGTTAATCTTAACTATATAGAATAGTATTAATAGTAGTAACCACATAATCATAATACCTACTGAATAAGGTACTAAGTAACTTAAACTCTTTCTTAATCCAGTACCATCTTTATTATATTTTTCTAAGTAAGAAACATATATAACATAGTATGCCATAGCTGGTGTTAAGATATATCCGATTGATGATCCAACAGTAAATATTAATTGTACTGATACAGGAGTAAATCCTGCTGTCATCATTGAAGGAACTACAGTAGGAGCCATAATTGACCATCTATTAGTTAATGATGGTAATAGTATTGTTGATATCATACTAACAAAGAACAACAACACTAACAATGGAACTCCAGTAAAGCTTACTTTAGATATTACATTAACTAAAGATGCTGTTACTAATTCACCAATATTAGTATACTTTAACAATGAAATAAATGTTGATGCAAAGAACACTAATACTATTACTTTACCAATATCATCTAATGAATGTGAGAAGTAATTACATAGTTCACGATGATTACTAATCTTCTTAGCTCCTATGGCATATAAGAATCCACATATAAAAAATAAAATTGTTATAACAAATACATAACCCGAGTTAAAGAATGAATCAACTCCGAATAATTTATCAATATATCTTGATTGTGAATAATCTAGAAGATTACCACCAAATGGAACTTTAGGAATAATGTTATATATGAATATAATAATATATATTAATGCTCCAGCTCCTGCGAATATTAATCCTCTTAATTCTCTACGAGTTAATGAATCTTTATCTTCAACTACCTCATTTTCTTCTAATTCATATTTAAATCTAGGTGCAGTAATTGATTCAGTAATATATGTTAATACTATAGCTCCAATTACTAATGCAGGAATCATAATCCATACCATTGATAATGAACTAATAGTTGTATTACTTGTAATTAATTCTGCAGCTTGCATTGTAGTATTAATTAAAGACGAATCAATACTACTTATGAATACATGCATACCAATACCTAATCCACAGGCAGCAAATGCATGAATAATGCCTATTATTGGATTTCTCTTACCATATTTAAACAATAATGCAGCAAGAGGTATAAATACCATAAATGTGATATCACCAGTTATACTAAACAATATACATAATACAGTAAATATAAATGTTACTAAGAACTTAGGTATCTTCTTAGTTAATACAAAGAAGAATGTATTTAAGAATCCACTTTCATCCATAATTGATAGACCTATTAATAAGATCAATAACATACTCAATGGAGCAAAGTTAACAAAGTTTGATACAGTATTTGAGAATATATACTTAATACCACTTAGATTAAATAAAGATTCAACTGTAATTAATGTTTGTTCTACACTACCAGTCTTAGTATTAACTTTTGCATAACTAACTGATACATCAAAAAAATCTAAAACACCACTTATAACGATAGTTAAACCAATTAAAATCATAAAACTCATTATAGGATGTAAAAGAACTTTATTATTAATTTTCTTTATTGTCTTCATTTATAACTCCTTTAACTTTCTTTATAAATTCTAATCTGTCCATCATTATTTCGTGTGCGCATTTAATGCATTTTATTTTTATATCTACCCCTACTCTTGTAATAACCCATTCATTGCTACCACAAGCATGAGGTTTCTTCATTATTACTTTATCATTTAATCTAAAATTATTTTCCATCATGTACCTCCACTTGAGGATATGGAATCTTTATACCCTTATTATCAAATTCTTCTTTAACAATTTTAAGTATTTCTCTTCTAAATGCAAATCTATCTTTTGCTTTGCATGAAGCTGATAATAAATAATTTATATTTGAATCACAGAAATCATTAATTCCCAAATATTCAGGCTCCTTTGTAGTTAATTCAGTATCTTGTATTCTTTTTAAAATACCTTCCATAACTTTAGCTACTTCTTTTTCTGAATGTTCATATGCCACAGGTATATTTAAATACCAAGTAGTATCAGATGTAGATAAATTAATAATCTTAGATATTTCTCTATTTGCTAATACTAGAACTGTACCATCTACAGCCTTAATCTTAGTTTTCTTTAATCCAAATTCAACAACTGTTCCTGTGAAATTATCATAAGTAACAATATCACCTACAACAAAATAATCATCAGCTATTATATTGCACCCGGCTATTATATCTTTTAATGCATCTTGTAAGGCAAGACCTGCAACAATACCTACAACTCCAAGTGATGTAACTATCGCAGAAACATCTATACCCCACTTAGATAAGATAATAACTATTGCAAGTAATAATATTGCATATATAATAATATTTGATATTAAAGAAACCATAGTGTTTCTCTTTTTTGTTTTAATACTTGCTGAATTGCTAATTTCAATTTTATTCCTTGCTCTTTTAATAATTAAAATAATTATTGAAGAGATCAATATAGTTATTACAGTTGTAATAAACTTTTCGGATAATAAAAATTGAGTTATTTCATTCATAATTATTCACCAACTTCAATGTCTAATATTTCCATTATTCTATCTAAATCTTTATCAGTATCAAATGGAATAATAATTTTACCAGCTTTTATACTTATTCTATTACCTATTTTTTCTCTCATAACATTTTCATATATTCTATATCTAGAAGATACTTCAGCATGCTTAGTTTTAATAGGATTTTTCTTTTTAACATCAGTCTTTTGAGATAATTCTTCAAGTTCTCTAACTGATAATCCTTCACTCTTAATCTTATTAGCTAATTCTTCAATTTGATCACTATCATCTAGTTTTGATAATACTCTAGCATGTGACATAGATATATTATGATTAGTTACATCTCTTTGAATATCTTTAGGTAATTTTAATAAACCTAATAAGTTAGTAATGTAACTTCTAGACTTCTTAAATTTATTAGCTAACTCTTCTTGAGTAATATCTACCATTTCCATATAGTTTTTATATGCTTGAGCTTCTTCAATAGGTGATAAATCTTCTCTTTGAGTATTCTCTAAGATAGCGATTTCCATCATCTCTTGATCTGTAAAATCTTTAATAATTGCTGGAATAGTTTCTAAGCCTGCTAAACGAGAAGCTTTAGTTCTTCTTTCACCAGCAATAAGTTCATATCCCTTTATGCTCTTTTTAACAAGAATTGGTGATAATACACCAGATTCCTTAATAGATTCAGCCAATTCATTTAATGCTTCTTCATCAAAATGAATTCTTGGTTGATAAGGATTACTTCTTATTTCAGATAATGGTATTTCAACTATTTCATTCTTAGGTGTACTTTTAATGATTTCATGTTCAAATGCATCAAAGTCTACTTGCTCTGAAGAAAATAATTGCTCTAATCCTTTTCCTAATGCTCTTCTAGTCTCTTTCATCTCTTAATAAAACCTCCTTAGCTAAATTTTGGAATGCTATAGTAGCACGGTTCTCTGGATCATATACATTAATAGGTTCTCCATGTGATGGTGCCTCAACAAGTCTTATTAATCTTGGAATAATTGTATCGAAAGTTTTATCGCCAAAGAACTTTCTAACTTCTTCAACAACATCCATACCTAAATTAGTACGAGAGTCTAACATAGTTAGTAATACTCCTTCTACTTGAAGTCTTGGATTTAACTTCTTTTGTGTACTAATAATAGTATTTAATAACTGTGTAATACCTTCAAGTGCAAAGAATTCACATTGAACAGGTATTATTAGTGCATCTGATGCAACTAATGCATTCATTGTTAGAGTACCTAAGTTTGGAGGACAATCAACTATTATGTAGTCATATCCACGTTTAATTTCATTTAATACTTCTTTAAGTTGTCCTTTAATATTGAACATCTTATCAGCATCCAACTTATCTCTAAATTCAAAATCAATACCAGCTAAATTTATAGTAGATGGCATAACAAATAGATTTGTGAATCTTGTAGTAATAACAGCGTCTTGAGGACGAACTGTACCTACTAGACATTCATATGTTGATTTACCATTTATATCACTTTTATTAATTCCCAATCCAGTTGATGAATTACCTTGTGGATCTAAATCAACAAGTAAAGTTCTTTTACCTAATTTACCTAAAGCAGCAGATAAATTGATTGCAACAGTTGTTTTTCCTACTCCACCTTTTTGATTTACTAATGATATAATTTTTCCCATAAATATCTCATCCACTTTCTACTTGTACATTATTAATTATATCATATTTATAATACAAAAATAAATGAAAAAAAGAGTATATTAATACTCTTATTTCACTATTTTAATTAACATTATTCTTTCTGATTTTTGCAGTACCATCATTAGTCTTTGGAGCATCAGTAATATGTTGAATAACATAGTTCATATACTCGTTAATACTATTTCTATAATCAGATAAAATACTTGTTACAACTTGATTAAATTCTTGCTTCATCTATACCTAAAAAATTAGATATTTCACCAGACTAATAACATCTACCATTTACATATCCAAATCTTAATGCAGCAATAGTATAATCTGGTTGTGATAGATTATTTAACATTGTTGCAAATGCTGGTAGATTAATATAATCAAATTGTGCATTAGTTTGTTGTGGTATAGTTGGTTGTTTAACTTCAGTCTCTTCTTCTGTTTTTCCTTCAACACCATATTTTAATATTGTGAATAATTCTCTTGCTTCTTTAAGTGTTAGTAAAGGTTTATTTGTATATTCCCTTAAACACATTTTGACACTATCTATTTCTTCATACTTAGATTCATTAATATTTAATTTCTCTAATGATTTATAATCATTAGATTTTATTTCTATTCCTCTATCTTCGCAATACGTATCTATAGATAGAATAATAAGTGGAATATCAAATAAATCATCTAATTCACCGTTTTTAATATTATCTTCATATTGATTAAATAATGATTCAACCATATCTTTAAAGGCTACATCATTTTTTATTAGTACAGATATTGTACTTGGTGAGGGAACACAACCATATGTATCTAAAAACACATTTATCTTTTTAAAGTTATCAATTATATCATCAGCTTTTTTTACTTTACAATGCATGTATCTGCTTATTAATTTATAAGCTTCCTTATTATCATTTAACTTTAGATTAATAATATAGAACATTCTTTTATTAATGCCTTTTTTAACATATATTTCTA
>JAIKYM010000079.1 GCA_024683115.1 Bacilli bacterium | reverse complement strand
TAGAAATATTACATCCTGTAAGTAATATAATAGATAATAATACCACTAATAACTTTTTATACATTATTTAACCTCAGTTAAATTATCAAAATCTATATCATGATAAATAACTTTATAGAAATCATATTTATCTTTACCATTTACAGATCTTTTAACTTGAACATTATTATTACCATTATAGAACCAATAACCACCTACATTATATATTTTAGTTTCATCCCATCCTAATGATACTAATAAATTCTTAGTCATGCCAGCATAACCGCCTCCACCACACATTAAGAATATCTTTTTATCTTTAGGGAAATAGTATTCTAAAATACTTAATGATTCTTCATAGTTAGCTTTATATGTTCCATCTTCATTTTTAGTGAATAATGTTTTACCTATATAACTATCTCCTACAGCTTCAGGTAATCCTTCAACTTTAGTTAAATATGGATATGGAACAACTTCAAACCCTTTAACAAAACCAGATAGATAAGAATCTCCGCCTATAGCTTCATAGTTTCCTGGATCTTTAAGCATTCTCATATCTCTATAAACAGAATCATATCTATTTAAATATTTATCAATTTTCTCTTCATTGATGTTTTGATCAATTCCTAACATACCTCTTTCTCCACCTGTTACTTGAGGTAATGGTAGTTCTTCTAGTTTTACTTCAACTTTCTTATTGTTAATAACAAAATAAACTATTAATCCTCCAATTAATATCCCTACTATTAATGTAATTATAATCTTAAAATATTTATCCATAATATCCTTCCTTTCATGATTTAATCTTATCAATAATAGTTTATTAAATAAATAACTTTATGGTTGAATAAAACTCAACAATAAGTTGAGTTTATTCTGTTCTTAATGCTATAACAGGATCTTTCTTACTTGCTGCTCTTGCAGGTATTATACCACCTATTAATGTAAGTACAATACTTAATCCTATTAAGATAAGTGCTGAACTTGGAGCAAGCATAGCTTTTATATTAACGTTTTCAGTAGCTTTTAATAGTATTGCATTAATAATTGGAATTGCTATATAAGTAATTGCTATACCAAATACACCAGATAAGAATCCAATAATAAATGTTTCAGCATTAAATATTGAACTAATATTATGCTTACTTGCACCAATAGCTCTAAGTATACCTATCTCCTTAGTTCTTTCATATACTGAAATATATGTAATAATACCTATCATAAATGAAGATACTACTAATGATATACTTACAAATGCTATTAATACATAAGATACAGCATTAACTATAGTCTTAACAGATGACATCAATGCCCCTGTAACATCTGAATAATTAATTTTCTTATCTTCATCAACTGAATCATTGTATTTCTTTATAAATTCCATGAAGTTTTCTTTACCTTCAAATGAAGTAAAATATACAGCTATAACTGTTGGTTCCTCTAAATCTTGATAACCTAAGTTAATAAGATTTGTATCAGCAGTTGCTTCACCACTTGTCATGGCACTAACAACTCTCATTAATTCATCTTCAGTAAAATTTAATTTAAATGCAGATGTTATTTTATCTGGACTTATATTAAATCCTTTAGCTATAGATGATGTAATATTAGATGTCATATTTGAAACATTTTGTAATATTACTACTCTCATCTTTGTTTCAGTCATAGTTTTAGCCATGGTATTTGCTGCAGCTTTTATTTCTGTTTGATTCTTAATAGTATTAACTATATTAGAATAAATAGTATCCTTCATGTTTGCTTGCATAGCTTCAGGTACACTTTCCATAGCTGTATCATATGCAGTCTTAACACCATTTAATACTCCTTTATAAATAGTTTTATATGTATCAGCAGGAATATAATAATCCTTAGCTAACTTATCTGTTTTACCTTTTACATAATCACCATCTATAAATGTTTCTACATCTAAACTATTCTTAAATTCATCTAATACACCATCGAAAGCATCATTGTATGCATTTAAAGCTGGTGTTATATCAGATGTAATTGCATTGTTAATATTATTAATATATTCTTCACTTTGTTTAGACAAAGTATTTTGATCTATCTTAATATCAAATGCACTAGCTAACTTCTTTTCATCAACTGACACTAAATCAGCAAAAGTAAATGCAGAAGTATTCTTCTTATCATCAAATCTATTACCAGAGAATACATCTATTTCTTTATTTTTTAATTGTTTCTTAACCATATCATTTTTAGATGCATTATCAATAATATAATTAATTAACTCTTGTTTATAAACAACTACAGGGTCTAATACAGCGGCAGATCCTTCTTTAACTGTAATAACACCTACTATCTTTAAATCCACAGATGATTTATAAAGTTTTTCCATGAATTCTTTATCATCACGCATATCTTCATATACATCATATTTCTTATTATATTTATATAATTCATATGGCATGATTAATTTTAATTTAACATTTAAAAGATCTTGATAAGTAATAACCAATGGATCATGTTTAACTTCCATGACTTCTCCTCTAAATATTGCTTGTACCATTTGATTTAACTCATCTACTTCTCTAAATCCTAAAGAATAAGTGATTAAATCAGATATAGTACTCTTATCTGGTAATACTACCAATAATTCATCATATTTTTCAGGCCATCTACCTTCAAGTAAATCATATTTTTCTTTTACTACTTCTTCATTGTACAAAGGTTGGAATGCAGAAGTCATTGAACCAACAGATGACATAACATTAGCTGAATACATACCTGACATCATAGTTGATGGATTTAATTGAGCTAATTCTTTAGTAGAATCATGTGTATAAATAATTGGATCTATTTGATACTTATAAGATACATTAGCAACATCTTCTTTTAAGTTATCTCTATTATCATCTAAATACTTCTTAAATGATTTTATATCATTAGTTTTAACACTACCTAACATAGTAGTCATTTGTTGTAATTCATGTACTTTACCATCTGTATATTCATTATGTGTGGTATTATCCATAGACATACCTAATATTAAACTAGTTATATCAACAGATTCCTTCATGATGGTTAAAGGATAAGATGTTAATGTTTCTTCTTGTATTAAATCTACATAATTTTGAAAACCAGTTGAAACCGATAAAATAAGTGCTATACCTATAATACCTATTGAACCAGCTATTGATACAAGTATTGTTCTTCCCTTTTTAGTCATCAAATTATTGAATGATAATAATAAGGCAGTAAAGAAAGACATCTTAGTTCTATTTTCCTTCTTTATTTCTTCTATTAAATTATCCTTAGTATCTACTTTTCCATCATAAGGATTTGTATCACTTACTATTTCACCATCTTTTAAGTTAATAATTCTTGATGAATATTCTTCAGCTAACTCAGGATTATGAGTTACCATGATAACAAGTTTAGTTTCTGATATCTTCTTTAATATTTTCATTATTTGTTCAGATGTTTCAGAGTCTAGTGCACCTGTAGGTTCATCAGCCAATACAATCTCAGGGTCATTTACTAAAGCACGAGCTATTGCTACTCTTTGCATTTGACCACCTGATAATTGGTTAGGTCTTTTATACATATGATCTTTTAATCCCACTTCTTTTAATGCTTTCTTAGCTCTTTCAGTTGCTTCTTTACTAGATATACCAGATAAAGTTAAAGCTAATTTAACATTATTAAGAACTGATTGATGTGATATTAAATTATATGATTGAAATACAAAACCTATTCTATGATTACGATATGCATCCCAATCTTTATCTTTATATTTCTTTGTTGATATTTCATTTATTTCAATATCACCAGAATCATAGTGATCTAATCCACCAATAATATTTAAGAATGTTGTTTTACCACTTCCAGAAGGTCCTAGAATTGATGCAAACTCACACTCTCTAAAATTAACAGATACATTATCTAATGCTTTTTGTGTAAATCCTTCAGTTTTATATGTTTTTGTTATCTTTTTTATTTCTAACATAGAAATCACCTATATACCATTATATCAAATAATTAAAATATATAATACAAATAAAAAATAAAAAAATGGAAATATTAATTATTTCCATTTGCTGTTCTTCTCTTATGAGATTTCTTTAATTTGTTATATGAGTTTCTAGATAAAGTTACTTTTTTATAAGTTTGAACTCTATCTTTATCTCTTAATTCTTTATACTTAGAATTCATTAATTCAGCTAATTCTTTTTTAACAGTTGAACCATATTGTTCAATATTTTCTAAGAACTCTTTACCATATTCAATAAATTCTTCTTTAGTTATTCTTCTTAAATGTTTTAATGGTAAAGTTAATTTCCCATTGAAGAATGATAATGCATTATTACCAATACTGCATTCTAATCCTGAAAAATATTCTTGAGATACTTTCCAGATGCCAAGTGAACTAACTCCTTCTCTAAAAATAAATAAGGATGTTCCATTTAAATTGTAAATATAATATTCTGTTTTCATAAAAACCCCTCTTCTTTCATAAGTGATTATTATACAAAAAATATTATATTTATCAATAAAAAAAATAAAAAAAGTAGATAAAATTATCTACTTTCCTTACATCTTTCATCTAAAGCCTTAAATAATGCATCTACTTCTTCTTCAGTGTTAAGTCTTGCACCAGATGCAAACTTATGTCCACCTCCATTATGAAGTTGTGCTACATCATTTATTACTACTCCTCTAGATCTTATATTAATTCTAAATTGTTTAGTCTTTTCATCATAAGATGAGAAAGCCCAACATCTAAGTTCATTAATATGATTTAAATCATTAACCATGTTAGATGCAGTATTAGCATCTACATCATATTTCTTGTAATCTTCATTAGTTAATTTAATATAACCAAATCCATTTTCAGTAATATTTATATTATCAATTATAAATGATTCAAACTTTCTTTCACTCAATGGTCTAGCATATAAATCATTGTAGATTTTAGTTAAATCAATATTATAAATATCTAATAATCTTGAAGCTATATTAAATGTTCTTGGAGTTGTATAACTTAATAAGAATCTATCTGAATCTGATACTATACCAGTAAATAAATTCTCGGCTGACACTTTATTAATTACTAAATCATTGTTAAATATTACATCACATAATATCTCACAAGTAGAACATGCAGTATCATCAATTAAATCTAAGTCACACTCTGGATGATCACATGGATGATGATCAATTTTGATTGTGTATGCATACTCATCTTTAGTTGCTCCATCTACTCTTGAGAATTCAGGAACATCTAAGATAATTAATAAAGATTCACTCTTTACTATATCTTCAGGTATTTTATCCATAGTACCTATGTATTTGAACTTAGATACACCAATACCTATAGCATATACATTTTTATCTTCAAAATTTAATTTAATAATATCTCTTAAAGCTATTTGTGATGCTATAGCATCAGGATCTGGTCCTATATGTCTAGCAATAACAATATTCTTAAATTCTTTTATCTTCTTAATTATTTGTTTATCAATATTATTAAACAATATAATCACCTATTCTATTTATTAATTAAATTATATGTGTCTCTTATAATCATTATTTCTTCATTAGTTGGAACAACATATACATCTACACTTGAATCAGGTGCTGAGATAATACCTTCATGTTGATCTTTAAATGAAGCAATCTTATTGTTAACTTCTTTATTAACTTTAATTCCAATTGGAGCAAGTTTGTTCATTACATCTTCTCTAAATTCAGAACCATTTTCACCAACACCAGCAGTGAATACAATTGCATCTACTTTACCTTCAAGTTCAATGTAATATTGAGCAATATATTTAGCTACTCTATCATTGTACATTTCAATAGCTAATTTAGCATTTTCTTCTCCTCTTAATGCAGCTTGTTCAACATCTCTTGAATCACTGTAACCAGAAATTCCTAGATATCCACTTTCCTTGTTTAATTTAGTTGTAACTTCAGAAATATCCATTCCTGATTCTTTACAAACATATTCTAAGATACTAGGATCGATAGAACCTGAACGAGTTCCCATCATAACACCATCAAGTGGAGTTAATCCCATAGTTGTATCATAACATTCACCATTTTTAATAGCAGATAAAGATGCACCTGAACCAATATGAGCAATAATTAAGTTTGGTTTATCATTATCTAATAAATGTTTCATTTCTTCAGTAATAAACTTATGAGAAGTTCCATGGAAGCCATATTTTCTTACTCCATATTTTTCATACCATTCCATTGGTACTGGATACATATAGTTCTTCATTGGCATTGTTTGATGGAATGCAGTATCATATACAGCTACCATAGGTACGTCCTTTAATGCTTTTTGCATAGCTTCAATACCAGCTAAGTTTCCTGGATGATGAAGAGGTCCTAACTTAGTTAAATCTTTAATATCTTTAACTACTTGATCATCAATTAATACTGAACAACTATATTTTTCACCACCGTGTAATACTCTATGTCCTACACCTTTAATTTCATCTAAACTTTCAACTGCACCATAGTTAACTAATTCTTCAAGCATAACTTGTGCAGCTTCAGTATGATTCTTAAAGTTTCTTTCTACTTTATTTTTTTCTCCGTTATACTTAATAGTATAAACGCCACCTTCTATACCAATTCTTTCAATAAGACCTGATATAATTAATTTTTCTTCTGGCATATCATACATTTGGAACTTTAATGATGAGCTACCAGCATTTACACATAATATTTTCATGTAATTCACCCTTTCACTTAAAGATTATAACAAAAAAATAGTTATTCGTATACAAAAAAATATAGACAAAAAAAACTTAGAATAATCTAAGTTTTATACATAACTGGTGCTGACTATGGGATTCGAACCTATGACCTACGCGTTACGAGGGCGTTGCACTACCAGCTGTGCTAAGTCAGCAAGAGAATTATAATTATAAATTGACTACATTATTATAATATAATACTCTCTTCTTTGCATCTTCAATTTTAATTATTTTAGTTTCTTCTATCTCTTTATCATCGATAGAAACTGAATCTTCATCGAAATCTTTTAATACACCATTTTCAACAATAGATTGATTCTTATCTTTACCTGATAAGAATACATCATTACCTAATTGTTCTTTTAACTTACTATCAAATAAAGAATTTATAAATTCATAGTTAAACTTTAAATGATAATCAAATAACATAGGTAATACAGCTTTATCAATACCAATGTTACCTTTAATACCTATCATTTAAAGTTTAACTATGAATTTATAAATTCTTTA
>JAIKYM010000053.1 GCA_024683115.1 Bacilli bacterium | reverse complement strand
CTAATCGGAATATTATTAGAATCAAACTATGATAAATTATTAGCTCTACTAAGTGATGAAAATAAATATAATGAATTAAAAGAATTCTTAGAAAAATATAAAGTTATTGGATGGCAAAATTCATTCTACAAAATAATGGATAAATGTGATATAGCATTTAGTGAAGGTACAATTGCATCTCTGATTAGTAACTTCGATATTATTAAAGAACGCTTAGATAAAACTAATAATAAATCATTAACAAGTATAATCGACTATGCAAATAGTTATTCTAAAGGACATGGATTATATAAAACACTATTCGGAACAGAAGACTTTAGATTATTAGATAATAATCCAGGGCCAAATAAAGCTAGTATGTCTAGAAGAGATAGATTAGCTAAATGTGGAGGTTTAATACCTAAAATGTATGCTAAAAATACATTTACTGTTCCAACTGTAGATGAAATAATTACACTTGATAATGGAAAACAAATAAGAATTATAATAGGTAATTCAACTAACATGATGAATTTAACATATGGTGAAAGAACTGGGGCATGTATGCGAAAAGGTGGAGCCTACAATGATTTATTTGACTTCTGCTTACAAAATAAAAATGGTTTTCATGTTAGATTCGTTAATCCTGAAACTGATAACTTTGTTAGTCGTGTAAGCGGAATGAGAAATGGTAATACATTATTCCTAAATGAATTAAGAAATAGTGTTGATCCTGAATATACAGATGATGATCTATATGAAGCAAGTAAGAAAATATCTAAGTATTTAATAAATATTAGTAAAACTAGTTCTTGTCCACTTGATAACGTATTAGTTTCAGTAGAATATGCATTAAAAGATCATTTAGCAGATGCTCAAAATATTAAACTTAATCTTGAAACTAGAGCAGATGCATTAAGACATAAACCATTTGATTTAGGAGTTACAGGTATATTACTAGCTAACTCAACAGATGATAAAACAGTTTTACCTTATAATTTCACAGATGATGTTCCTGAGTATGAATCTATTAGAGATGAAATAAGAGTATATAGAGATCATGATGCAATTAATAGGATCAAACAAATAAGAATTATAAATGATTTAATAAATGGAGTTCCTCAAGATAAGATTAAATTATCATATGGTGATGAAATACCAGATTATGTTATAAGTGGTGAAGATTTCTATATATCATATATTAATGATATACCTGAAGTATTTATATTAGATTCACGTAAAAATAATCCTAGAACAATTGAAGAAGTTAAAGGAATTATTAATAGTAATTTTAATGAAATCAAACCAAATAATAGAACACAATAAAACCTCGTATTAACAACGAGGTTCTTTTATTATTTCGCATTACTAATTACCGTTTGAGGTATTACTACACTTCCGGCTGTATTATAATCTGAGAATGTATTAACTATTTTAAACTTATCTATACCAGATATAAGTTTAGACATATCAGCTTCTATTTTAGTAATATATCCATCTTTAGTATATATATCTAATGTTGCATCACCTTTAATTAAAGATGAATCTACACCAGATTGAGTCATAAGTTTCTTATATTCATCTTTAGATACTTTAACTTTGTAATGTCCTTCATCTATTTTAGTAACATTTTGCATTGAGTTATATAAATCTATATAAGATTTTAAATTGAAATTAGAGTCATCACTCTTTTGTTTTGTCCAAGTACCTTTTTTAGAATTATCTTCCATATATAAATATCCAGAATTACCATCATAATAAACATTAGCTGATCCATATGCTCCAGATGTAGTAGTTATCATTGTTAAATATTCTGTTTTATTCTTTTCATCTACAACACCAGATAATTTAATAGTCATAGTTGTACCAGATGCTGTAAGAGTTATTGTTGAACTAGCTTTATAATTATCAATATCAGTTATAAGCTTTTCGTCATTTAAATTAACTGGTACAGTAGTTGTTGTTGTTCCTGGTTGTACTGCTGTTGTTGTTGTGCTATTTGATGCAGTAGTTGTTGTTGTCGTAGTAGTCGTTGTTTTATCATCTTCAACAATAGCACTTTCAGGTTTGAAGATATTATTACCTGATAAGAATAAATATCCACAGAATCCAAGAGCACCTAAAATTATCAAAATAAATATAATAGGCACTATAGATGAACTTCCTGAATCAGCATTACCTTGTTCATAATTTGTTTGATAATTCGTATTTGTATTGTTTGCATAATTAGGATTTACATAATTATCAACGGTTTGAACGGGTGCTACTGGTTGTACTGGTTCTACTGGAGCTACAGGTGTTGCTACAGCAGGAGCAACTTCAACAGGTTGTGTTGCTTCTTGAACTACTGGAGCGCTTTCTTGAACTGGCTCTACTGGAGTTTGAACTTCATTATTAGTATTTGGTACAGATGAACCACAAGTAGGACATGCAGTCATACCTTCTTGTAATTCAGTACTACAAAATATACATTTCATATAATCACTCTATTCTACTTTTATCATTATACTATAAATATATATATAAAAAAAGAAAAAGACATAATTATTATGTCTTAATCATTATTTAATAATTTATTTTCAATTACTTTGTAATATGGATAATCTCTAAAGCCTGTATCTATATTGTTATTTATGAACTCTTCACTATCTTTCTTACATTGTAATAGTATTTTCATATCAGTTCTAAGATCAGCCATTTTAAACACCATATCTCCATGTTGTTTAGTACCAAATAAATCACCAGATCCTCTTAATTCAAAATCCTTTTCAGCTATGTAGAATCCATCTGTTGATTCACACATAACTTTAAGTCTATCTGTTTCTTTATCTGATATTAATAAGCAATAAGATTGAAGATCATTTCTACCAACTCTACCTCTTAACTGATGAAGTGTCGCAAGTCCAAATCTTTCAGCATTAAAGATAGCCATGATTGTAGAGTTTTTAACATCTACACCAACTTCAATAACAGTAGTCGATATTAATATATCTACATTACCTTCTTTAAAATTGTTCATAACCTTATCTTTATCAACTTGCTTCATCTTACCATGCATTATCTCAATAGTAGGATTAATAGATAAGTTCTTAGTTAATATTTCTTTAATCTTCTTTAAGTCGTTTAATTCATCTCTATCTTCTTCATCATCTATTAAAGGAGCAACTACATATACTTGATGTTTATTATTAATTTCATCAGTAATAATAGAACACACATCTTTAATATGTTTTGAATCATATAAGTTAGTGATTATTTCTTTTCTACCACTTGGTTTAGTCTTAACCATAGAAATATCCATATCTCCATATATAGTTAAAGCATATGTTCTAGGTATTGGTGTTGCAGACATATATAACACATCTACATTTTGTCCCTTGTTTTGAAGAGCTTTTCTTTGATTAACTCCAAATCTATGTTGTTCATCTGTTACAACTAAGCCAATGTTATTAAACTCTATGTTATCACTAATAATAGCATGTGTACCAATAAGCACATCTATTTTGTTTGTTGATAACTCTTCCATTATTAACTTTTTATCTTTAGCTGACGTACTTCCTGTTAATAACCTAACACTTTTATCAGGAAATAAAGAAGTAAAATTAATAAAATGTTGATTAGCTAATACTTCTGTAGGTGCAAGTATAGCAGATTGATAACCACATGCATTATTTATTAAACATGCAATAAAGGCAATAATAGTCTTACCTGAACCTACATCACCTAGTATTAGTCTATTCATTCTCTTATTACCTTTAAAATCATCAATAATATCGTTTACAGCAGATATTTGATCATCTGTTAAAGTAAAAGGTAACTTAGATAATATATTAGGTAATACATCTTCTTTAACATCTTTAATATAGAAGTCATTAAATACTCTAGATTTAAACTTAAGTAAATTTATCTTAAACATAAACTCAAATAGTTCATCATATTTAAGTTTTAGTTTAGCTTTCTTTAGTTTATCCAAAGAAGTTGGATTATGCACTTCTTTAACTGAGGAATA